>JAUWZH010000006.1 GCA_030615435.1 Candidatus Brocadiaceae bacterium
ACCAGAGGGACAAGGCGAGGGCGAGCGGGTTCGGTGATTTGCGGCGCACCGCCCGCGCCAAAACGCGAACCCGATTTGACCGTGAACTATGGAGGGAAGAAGAGATACGTCAGACAACTACCTCCATGGTGGCAATAGGAACTGAGGCCCTTTTTTGGGCAGGGCCCTCAGGCTGGAGAAAGGATGGTGTGTGAAAATGGCGACTGTTGTTGGTGTTGAACGGGAAGCGCTCGATGCGATCGCCGATAAAGGCGAATGCACCGCGTTCACGGTGGGCAAGAGACTGAACATTGAACCTCGTTTTGCACGACTCGTTTGTCGCAGGCTCGAGAAAGCTGATTGTATAGCACAAGAGCCAGGGTCAAAGCGGTACCGCTTGACGGCCACGGGGAAGGCTATGGCAGAAAAGCTGCGAGGGGGGAGACGGTGAATACGTTATGAGCGAACTGGCACTGCGCTATTGTCGAACCTGAGGGCTTCGATGTCGTGTGCCGCAACGCGTGGCATGTCCCTTACACCGGGCATGCAAGCCAGAAGGTCTGCCGAGTGTTCGCCTCAATGAGGGAGAGGAAGTACCCCAAATGGCAAAAGCAGCAGGGAAAACGAAACACGTCCGAAAGGCTGCCGCGGACGTGGCGGCCAAGAAGACCCGAAATCGGAGCGCCGACGCAGACGTGCGCGAGCTGGCAAAGCTTCCTTGCGCATTGTGCAAAGGCACGGGATTGGGTGTGTTCCACAGGATGCCCTCTTTGGCAAAATGCCCGGTTTGCCACGGGCGTAAGACGGTGTACGTGGAGATGCCTCTTCGAACCTGTGATGCCTGCGGCGGGACTGGCACTGGCGTTGATAAGAAGCTCGTTTGCCGGCACTGCCACGGCAAAGGTTTCGTTCCTGAGGAACCCAAGGAAAAGAGGAGCAAGAAGGAAAAGAGGAGCAAGAATGAGCAGGTCAAATCGAAAAGGAAGGCAACGGCGCGACCGGCGAATGAGGGCGAGAGCGCGGCTGCGGAGGCTCGCAAGGATGACTGGCGAGAGTTACGGCTGCAAATCAGTGGGTCAAACAGGGACATCAGACGGACGGCGGCAGACGACCGGCGGCACCGTAGTGACGAGGTGAGGACGTGGATGCAGAACTTCCAAGGAGACCGTGAGGCGCGCAAGCTAGAGTGCGAAATAACCAGGGAGGCTCGCAGCGATGAGTGGCGAGAGTTACGGCTGCAAATCAGTGAGTCAAACAGGGAGACCAGACGGACTGCGGCAGACGACCGGCGGCACCGTAGTGACGAGGTCACGGCGTGGATGCAGAGCTTCCAAGGAGACCGTGAGGCGCGCAGGCTGCAGTGGGCAGCAGCCAGGGAAGAGAGACACGAAGCGGTAAAGGAACTCCGCACGCGATTCAAGAAGGACGTCCATGAGCTGCGAGGCACGTCGAGATCGGAAATCACGTCTATCCGCGCAGATGCCAGGGATCTTGTGAGCCACATTCGCAGCACCAATCCGCGGCGAAGAGAGCCCGAGGTCCCCCCAACAGAAGGAGGGTGAGCATGCCGACTGGCGATGAGACGGAGATCATGAAGTTTATGCTGGAAGAGGGCGGTGGCGAGCTTCACGAAGTCAAGATCGCCAACCACATGGGATGGCGCGTCGATTATGCGAGATCGGTACTGGGCTCAATGGGCAGGCGGGACTTCATTGACGTGTTGGCTACTGGAAGGATCAGGCTCACGGAAAGGGGATTGAGGACGATTCATGGCAAGCGTCCCGGGGAAGAACAGGAGGAACGCCCTCGTTTGTCAGCGGAGCAGAAATACCAGAAATTTATCTCCTCCACTGGCAAACAGCTCGAGCCCGCCGTGGACAAGTTGATGTCGCAGCTCGTTCGCCCCAAGTTCGCGGGCCCACCTTCGGGAAAGGGTGGTGCCAGGAAACAAGAGATGCGTGCCCTGATTGCAAAGCATAAGAAAGAGACCGAGAAGCAACGAGGCGCCTGGCGGCAGGAGTCGACCGAGCGCAGGGAGTATGTCAAGCGTTTCGTGGGCGGGCTCCGTGGAAAAAGCGACGAGCAGGAGCCGGAAGCAACAGCAGGTCCATCGCCGAAGGAGGGGAACCGGTGGCGGGACCTGCTGGTGGAGCCCGAAGCAACAGCGGGTCCATCGCCAGCATCGCCGGAGCGATCCCCCTCCCCAGAGGTGAGCCGGTGGCGGGACCTGCTGGTGGAGCCGGAAGCAACAGCGGGGCCGTCGCCACAGCAAGGGGCCTCGCCGGGGGTGAACCGGTGGCGGCACCTGCTGGAGGAACTGCAGAAGCCTGTGCCGCGAATAGGGCGTGAGGGTCAAACGTAGGACGACAAGGCGAGCTGAGGAGCACAATGACAGTGAAAGGTTCAGAAGAAGGATGCACCGAGAGTGCTTCCGAGGTCCGAGCTCGAATTGTCCGGCTCTTCTCGGAAGCGGACGAGCTGCTTGTGGCCGGCCACGTCACACAAGCCCTTCCCAAGTACAACCAGATCGTACGGGAGGGGCGCTTGCGAGATGAGGATGCGATCCTCAGGTTGGTAGACGACGCCGTTAGGCAGAGAAAGAAATGCCAGTACCGCCTTCTCTCCGGAACAGCGGGGCCGGGATCAGCGAGGAGCGGATGAAGATGGTCGGTGCGCCCAGGGATTCGTTTTGCATGTGTCAAGCTGTAAGGTATCGGAGGGCATGAACATGGGATCAGTCGTGGCTAGCGAACGATACGCGCTGAGGGTAATCCAGGAACTTGGAAAAGAGGATGAGTTGGGAAAGGTCAAAGCGGAGGCAGTGGGGAAAGAAATGGGTTTCTCCGCTGAGTACGCAGCTCTCCTTTGCCGATCTTTATGGAAGGGGGGCTACATAAGGGGAACAACCGTTACGGGATATGAGATTACTGAGAAGGGGGAGGGGTTCTTACTGGAACTGGAGCAATCCGAACAGTAGAGGAGAAAGAAAATGATGGAGATAGTGAAGCGTGTCACCAAGGTTGTTGAGGATGTAACAGACGCGATCACCGATATGGCAGGGTCCGCGTTGGGTGGATCGAGCAAAGTGCGTGGCGAGACGAGTGAGCCACGTCCTGAGCAAGCCGACGAGGGCAAGAAAGAGAGGCAGGGGCAAGAAGAATGAGCAGCGACGGTAGGATGAAGTGCCTTCTTGTTGACCCGCTGCGCCGTGCCGTAAATGTCGTCAAGGACAACGTTGTCCGGCAAGCGGTCGAGACCGGCTCGCGCTTTCCGCCTATTGGGCTGGCGTATCTGGCGTCGTCACTGAGGGCTCATGGGGTCGAAGTCGAAATAATCGACGCAAAATCAATGGGCATGCCTCACGAGGAACTCGCCGAGCTGGTTGCGAACGCCCAGCCGGATCTCGTCGGCCTTACAGTCTTCACTTCTAACTTGAAGAGTGCCCTGGATGCGTGTGAGCTGATCAGGACGGCCTACCCTCCAACGAAGATCGTCGTCGGGGGCGCACACGTGCATCCCTGTCATAGGGAGCTCATTGAGAAGCCGTTCATTGACTTCTGCGTCAGAGGGGAGGGCGAGACTACCATCGTCGAATTGGTTGGGGCGCTTTCAGGGGAGGGAAGCCTCGAGCAGGTGAAAGGCCTGACGTTCAAGGCCGGAGACCGTGTGGTGGTTACCCCGGATCGCCCGTTCACCCAGGACCTCGACGCTCTGCCGTTCCCGGCGAGGGATCTACTGCCAAATCACCTTTATACGGCGAGGCTGGGGAACAGGCCGGGCCGGTTCACAGCGGTCTCGGCCAGCAGAGGTTGTCCCTTCCACTGCGACTACTGCTCTGTGCCGCGGTTCTGGTCTGCTCTGCGGCGCAGGTCGGTGCACAGCGTGCTCGACGAGCTGGCCGAGGTCGCCGACGTGTACGAGATCGGCAACGTCCGCTTTACCGATGAGCTGATCACGGCGAGCAGGAAGTGGCTCGTCTCGCTTTGCCGGGGCATGATAGAAAGAGGGCTGAGCGAGAAGATTGGCTGGAGCTGTGATAGCCGTGTGGACACGGTCTCGGAAGGAACTCTCGCGGAAATGAAGGCGGCCAACTGCCAGGTCATATTCTACGGAATTGAGTTTGGCAGCCAGAGAATACTGGATGAGTGCGGCAAGGGCACCAAGGTTTCCCAGATAAAGAAAACCATCCAGATGACGAAGGACGCCGGAATAGTGCCAACGGGAAACTTCATGATCGGCTACCCCACGGAGACGAGAGAGGACATCGAGGCCACTATCCACCTGATCAAGGCGCTCGACCTCGAGTTCAGCAGCGCCTCCGTTGTTACCCCTTTTCCGGGCACTGCACTGTACGATAAGTGCAAGCGCAATGGGTGGCTTAGATCGGACAACTGGGAAGAATACAGCTACTTCCATCCTCAACACGGAGTAATCGCTCTCCCGAGCATCAAGGACGACCTCGAGTTCATCTCCCTCTACCGGAAGGCACACTTCATGACAGTCCTCAGCGCTATCAGCGACGATCTGCAGCAAGAGGTCGGGCAGATGTTGCACACTGCTCAGCAGTAGGCAGTTGAAGGAGGAGCATCTCTACCACGGGCAAGAAGGGAACTGTTGGAGGCTGTTGAAATAGTGAGCAGACCGCCAATCCATGAAGGAACGACAGACCTTACTGAGAGGATAGAGCCGCTGCATTAGAACCGCCGACATACTTGGGGCAGCGGGTGGTAAACATTCCATGACGGTAAACAAGGAGGTGAGGAACCGATGCAGTGGCTGAATTTCTTGCTCTTTCCGCTGGTGGGTGCCGCCATAGGGGCGATCACAAACCAAGTCGCAATCAAGATGCTGTTTCGACCGTACAAGCCAATCCGCATTGGGCGCTGGCGGCTGCCGTTGACTCCGGGCGTGATTCCGTCGCAGCGGGGAACCATTGCCGGCAATATCGCGGAAACCTTTGAAGCCAATCTCCTCTCAGGAAACGAGATTCACGCCCTGATCACAGGGGAGAAAGTGCGCCAGGCGTTCGGCGTAAAACTGGATGAATTGTACCGGGAGCTCGGGCCCCTGGCCGCCATGCTGGAGCAGTTCAAGCCCGCGCTATTGGAAAAGATCCTGCAAGGCATCGAGCAGGTGGGCACGGCGGCCATCGCTGACGGAGGCGAGCTGAACATCGGCCAGAGAATCGAGGGGCGCATTAATGCCATGGACATTGCGCAGCTCGAAGAGCTGGTGCTGGGGTTTTCCCGAAAGCAATTTCGCCACATCACGTTTTTTGGGGGGATCCTCGGCGCAGTGATTGGATTGGTGCAGGCGCTGCTGAGCATGGTCATTTGAACAGGGAACTTCACCTCCCCCCGCTCTGCGGGGAGGAGAGATTCTCTTTGTCAGAACCAACAGTACGGGCTCGAGAGAAAGGAGGGAGTACAATGGCGAGAGCAAAGTCAAAAGTGGCGTCAGGAGGTAGCTCAGGAAAGAAAAAGGGCAACCCGACGGCTGAGGCCGCAACCAACGCCGCCCCGAAGCGCAGGGTCCGCAAGGGCGTGTGCGCTTTTTGCGAGGGTACGGGCAAGGATCGTTACGGCTGTCTTTCCCACCTGTCAAATTGTCAGGCCTGCGGCGGGACAGGAAAGACCGGCATAAAGGGGCCCACGTCCATGTGTGCGTTCTGCCGGGGAACCGGTATCCAACCCGGCACAACAGACCGTCTCGATTGTGTGGTCTGTGGCGGCAAGGGCGAAGTTCGCCCAATCAAGAGTCCGGTGCAATGTCCTGATTGCGACGGCACAGGCCGCCAGACATTCCGAACGTTCCGTGGCACGCGCTACGTGCGACAGTACTGCCTCAAGTGCAAGGGCCAGGGCATCGTTGCCGGCTAACAGGGCAAGCTGTTGCACGAAGGATCAAGTTGGAGCCTGGGACCGCGCGAGACAATCTTCCCGGATGCGGTCCGAATGCGCGTGTTGGAGATTATGCCAACGCGTTGCCCGCAGGCAGGAGGACAGATGATGGCAAAAGTCAAGTCTCAAAGTGAGAAGCGCAACCGAACCCTTGGAGCCGGAACCCCTAGTAAACCCGAGCCGGTGAGGAGCGCGGTCATCTGCGCTTTCTGTCGCGGTACGGGCAGAGACCCCTTCGGTGCCCTTTCGGCAGTTTCGAACTGCCAGGTGTGCGGCGGACGCGGAGAAATCCAGGTGAGGGGGCCCGTGGTGGCGTGTGCCTTCTGCAGGGGAACGGGCATGCCGCCCAGCAATACGGACCGTCTCCACTGCCTGGCTTGCAAGGGGACGGGCGTGGTTCCGGAGATAAAGAATCCGGTGGAGTGTCCGGCTTGCGAGGGGACCGGACATCAACTGATGCGAACCACCAGGGGCAAAAGGCCTATTCGCCAGCGTTGCCTGAAGTGCAACGGGCAGCGACTTATCCCTAAGGAGCGTGCCGAAAGGCTTTCCAAAACGAAGAAGCGAGGTATGGCTCAGTGTGCCTTCTGCAGGGGCACAGGCATCCAGCCAGCCAATACGGACAACCTGAGTTGCCTCGCCTGCGGCGGTACGGGCGAGGTCCCTGCGGTCAAAAACACGGTGAAGTGTCCGGATTGCGATGGCGACGGTCGGCATACGCTGCGGACGTTCCGCGGCAGGCGCTACATGCGCCAGCACTGCCTCAAGTGCAAAGGTCAGGGAGTCGTGCGGCTCTCAGTGGACAAGACGTGAATGCCGCACAAAGTTCGAGGCCTCCACTGGCAAAGTCGGTCCAGACACATGCAAACAGAACATAGGATCCTTCGAATACGGCGGGAACTGAACGATACCGTAGCTCGCGCGGAAGGCTTGCGGACATCGGTTCGCTACTTGGAAGAGAGAGTTTCCAAGCTGCGTGCCCGGTCGGATGCCCTTGGACCGCAGGCCTCAGGCCCAACGACCCGGGGATTGGCAGAGGAAATAAGGATTGAACTCGATAGTATCAAGTCGGCCCGCAAGGAATTAGGCGAGGCGGTTGAGAGGGCCGACAAACTCCATGCAGATCTTAGGCAGGCCGAGTCAGGGCTTATGGAATTTGGATGGCAAGTTGCTGACGCGCGCGACCGCCAGCGAGGTATACCCGTGCCGGGCGGAAGCGAACGGGAGGCCCTGGAGATCATTAGTGAAGCAGGGGAGCACGCCAGGATAGGGACGGTTCGAAAGCGGATGGGGCTGAGCAATGTTTACGCCAGGATGCTGTGTACCTCCTTGGGCCGAAAGGGGTTCATTGATGTTGCATCGGACGGCACGTGTCGCCTGGCCACGAAGGGCGAGAAGGCGATCAGGAAGCTCAGCGAACCGAATTCTTCCTGAGCTTTTGGCATTAGGGTGACGCGGTTCCGGAGTGGAAAGGCCTGCCCGAGCCTCTTCGCGGCTCTCAGGCTGTCCTGTCGGTTGCGCTCAATTGCGCAGACCTCGGTAGTTGGTTTGACGGCCCCTCAACCGGTGTGAGTCATGAAAGGAGTCGATGATGAAAACGGTTGGTGATAGGATTGGTGGTCTGCAGTCTCAGATCAACGCACTGAAGGATCGGAAAGAGAAGGCATCTCTTGACCGCGAGCGAGAGATGTCGAAACTGGACACGTCAATCGTGGAAGTGCAAAGAGCTCTCGACGACACAAGGTGGCAAGAGGCTCTGGAGACAGTGGACCGTGAATTGACGCCGATGTATGTGGAGGCCTGTCGTAACCAAGCTCAAATCCCTTCATGCATCGACAGTTGGATTGCATCGGTACGTAAAGGGGCCGCTAAGATCCGCGCCATGCAGGACGACGTTGCCAAGCTTAGCGCGAGCACCAAGGCAACGGAATCGCAGCTCCTCGATTCTCGTCCTGATGAGCGCGATCTCCTCGCAAAAGCCATCGCGGAGAGGAAGGCTCAGGCGACTCAAGAACATCAAGCGCCCGAGCCAGATCAGGATGCCCTGGGTATCCTAGAATCAGTTTTACCTGATGCGAAAAGCAGGAGCGGCCCGTGGACGCCCGCTCGGAAGATCTATGAGGAGCTTCAGCGAGCAGGGGGCAAACTGAGGATCCGGGAGGGGGACCTCCTCCGGGTGGCCGGCATCAACGAAACACGCATCATAGCCGCCCGGGATCGGATGGAGGAACACCTCACGAAGATGCAAGAGGGCGGTCTCCTGGATTACACAAATGAGGGAGATATGTATCTGATCGTTGAAGAAGGAAAGGCCTGAGGCTTGGTGGGGATACGGTGCCATGACGAAGCGGTCAAGAATTGGGGCGCCTGCGGAGACGTCCATGCGGCGGGCTCCGACAGAACCTCCGGGGACCTACCGCTCAGAGGAGGTAATACTTGAGACACGGGTAATCTTCAAGGCAGTGCAGCGTTCAGGCTGGCAGCCGTGCCGCCTGCTCCTGTCGCCCCGTGCAATGATACTCTTGCAAGGAGGCCGGCCCGTCCTGGAAGTGCCTGCCAATCGGATTGTTGCAACGCGTATTGAACGCCTGCCGGCTGCTCTGAGTAGGAAGAGGCAAGTTCTGCGCCTCGAATACCGTGCGGCGCGCAGCCACCGTGGGCTCTCACGCATCTGGCTCACGGGGACGGACATACACACCTTGCGCGAAAGGCTGATGGACGCCGCGGCGCCCCTCGACCTCGCAGCCATCGAGAGTTTCCTGCGTCACCTGGATGCGGACGCCAGGAGCATTGTGCAGTTGGTGTGGGAGCGCCGCCACGCGACTATCAGAGAGCTGGCGGAGCACACCCGGCTGCCATCCCATACGGATATCCTCCTCAAGATCAGGGAGGTCATCAATCCGCTCGCCGAGGAATCTCTCGGGTTCCCGATACTGGTTTTTGCTCCGGCGCGACTTGACACCGTCAGCGGCGAGGACGTTCTCTACAGTTGGTGGATCGTGGGCGCCAGCAGCGGCACTTCAGCACGGCGGCCCGAAATCCTGGTGGATACTTTCGACGAACCGGACAGTTTCTCGATCCTCGCGTGCCTGCCGTGCGCGGAAGCCAGCGAAGTGAGCGTGTCATTCCCCGAGGGCCAGGTCGAGATTTCCGCAGGCGAAGACCTGAAGCCCGCCAGCGTCTCGCTGCCGCCGGGATTGCAACCAGGGAATCGCCAACAGGCTTTTCGCAATGGCATTCTTGAGCTGCGCTGGGACCGTGCGTAGATGCTGAGGCCAACCACTGAAAAGAGGCAAGGATGATGTCGGAAGACAAGACAGATGCCGTTTCGAAAACACGAGATGACCTTCGGGACCTCGCCGAAAGCATTATTGATGCCTACGAGACGCGCGTCAGGACCATTTCAGGGATGATGAGGCAGGCGTACGAATTGGTGCAATCCTACCGGCGGGACGTGGAGAACGCGCTCTCCACCCTGCAAGGCAACATGGCCAGGGGGCAAAGCTTGCGACGCCGTGACTTCGACAGCATAGTTGGCAATGTCATCTCCGCCCGCGCCCGCCGCGAAAAGCAAGTGCTGGAACAACTCGACGCTTTCAGTAAGGAAGAGGGGGAGATGGTAATGCGGCTGCGCCGCATTGTCGCCCACGGCAAAGCAAGCGACCTCGACGATTTGCGCAAGATTCAGGAAGACATCCTCACGCGCCAGAAAAGCCGGGAGCGGCAGGTGATTGGGGGTTTGCGAAACTTCGAGATCGAGGAGCATGAATTGCGGACTGCCCTGGGGTGGCTGCTGAACAAGGGGCAGAAAGCCACGGTTGCGCATCTGCGCAGCATGGTCAATGCCCTGACGGCGCGCTGGACTGCCGAGGGGAGGGAGGTCTTCGAGGCGGTCGAAGAACTGGAAGGAGAACGGGGCCGAGTGCGCGCCCGGTGGCAGCAAGTGGTTGACGCTTCCAGCGGGACCCCGGGGTCAGGGCCGGAACGGCAAGCATGAGAAGTATACCGCCAAAAGGTTCCATTCCCCCGGCTGTTCGAGCGCGCAGCATCTCCGCGGAGCGTACGGGGCAACCAAGCAGGCCGGCAGCAAGAGCGCGGCGAGGTAGACGCCAGCATTACCCGATCAGGACGTGGACATTCCAAGAGAAGCCGACCTTCAGACGCCTGCGCCCCAGGCTGCATGTCAGAAGGGTGCAGCAGCCGGAGGTTGAGGTGCATGACGAAGTAGGGCAGCTCGTGGTCATCGCAGACCTGCCCGGCGTCAGGCAGCAAGACGTGGAGATCGCCCTTCATGGTGACATCATGACCATTGAAGCAATGCGGAAGGATGATTCTGCTCATGTGCACCATTATCACCGAGAGCTATTCCTGCCCCTGGAGGTCGATAACACTCCGATTGATGTGGCTTTCGAGAACGGTCTGCTCGAAGTCCGCCTCAGACCGAAAGCCGCAGGGCGTAAAGAAGGCAATGGTCATGGCAATATGAGCAGACTATGATTGCGGTATGACATGTTCCACAAAACAGAACGGAGGAGATGAATCATGGCTGAACAACCTGTCGCGAACGCCGCAACCATCCTTGTGGTGGACGACGAGCCGTCGGTGTGCGAGTTCCTGAAAAACACGCTTCGCAGCGAAACTCGCCGGCTCCTCATTGCCAGCAGTGGGCAGGAAGCGCTAACGAGGGCCTCCCGTCAGCAGATTGACGTTGTCCTGCTTGACCTGAAAATGCCCGGCGTGGGCGGCATAGAAACCCTGCGGCGCCTCTTGGAGATTGATGCCGGGCTCGCCGTGATCGTGTTGACCGGCTACGGATCAATAGACACCGCCCGGGAAGCGATGCGCCTCGGCGCCTACGATTACCTCACCAAGCCGGTTGACGCAGCCCTTCTCGAGGAAGTCATTGCCGACAGCCTTCACCTGAAGCAAAAGATAAGGGTCCACACGAAGCAATGAGAGAACTGATCTATGTGCCGATCGTGCACACAGCGGCCGACATGGGATCGCTTCTGCCTGCGGCAAAGGCCGAGTTCCTCAGAAAGTACGGAGAGCGCGAGTGGAAGGAACACAACAAGGTCATTCAAAGCTTCTGGGAAGGCTTGCGCGGACGCATCACTGGCCTGAATCTGGACTATGCCCACACCTATCTCTACCAGGATGGACTCCCAGCTTGCGGCAAGGAGATGGACATCGTGAGGGAACTTGCCCGTCAGGGCAACCAGAACCACCGGTTGCTGCTGTGGCTCGTTGAACAGGGTGCCACCCTGGTGGGAACCGAATCCCCGGAACTCCTCCTCGCCGAGTACGAGCTCATGCGCAATCTTCTCAGTGCTACGGGAGGGAGCCGGCGGCAAGTGGATCTGCAGACATACAAGGGCAGAGCAAAGGAATTGCTCTCTCGACGGGACGAGTACATACGGCACCGGATCCGTGATACCCTTCCAGAGAACTGGAAGGGACTTCTGTTCATCGGGCTCATGCACCGCGTCGAGGAAGGGTTGCCGCAGGACATTTCTGTATCTTACTTGATACACAGGCTTCCCTTTCGGCGAGCAGCGGATGTCGGGCAGTTCCTCGACGAGGAGGAAACCTGAGGCGGCATGGGGTTGTTGCAAACGCCGCGGCAGGCTTCGGCGTGAGGTCCAGATTCTGAAGAAGGCGGGACATGGATAGGCCGAACGATCGTTCCGGCGAGTCCCATGCGGGCGCCAGGCTGTTGATCGTTGATGATGAGAGCCAGGTGTGCCGTCTTCTCGCCCGCTGGCTCGAACCCGCGGGATTTGAATGTGCTCAGGCCGCCAACGCCGAGCAGGCCCTGGAGCTGCTCGAAGCTAACACTTTCTCGCTGCTTATTGCCGATATCCGGCTGCCGGGGAAGTCCGGGATCGAGCTTCTCTCCACCACAAGGCAGCGCTTCCCCGATGTGGCGGTCATCATGGTTACGGCGGTGGACGACCGGAAGACGGCAATTCTCGCCCTTGAGCTCGGGGCCTACGGGTACGTGATCAAACCGTTCGAGCAGAATGAAGTGATCATCAACGTCATCAGCGCCCTGGAGCGGCGGCGCCTGGCGCTGGAAAGCCGGGATTACGAACGCTCCCTCGAGCAAAGGGTTCGAGAGCAAACCGAGGACGTGCGCATCTCACGTCGAGAAATCTGCCTGCACCTGATGGCCGCCCAGCAGTATCACCACGACGAGACGGGCGCCCACATCCGCCGCATTGGCCGCTACGCCGAAGTCCTCGCCGGCCGCATGGGATACTACGAGGAGCAGGCCGAGATGCTGTGCCTGGCCGCCCCCCTGCACGACGTCGGCAAGATCGCGGTCCCTGACACAGTTCTGCTGAAACCGGGGGAACTCACCCAGGATGAGCGTGATACCATGAAAACCCATACCACCATCGGCGGCCGAATACTGGAAGGTTCAACAGTACCCCTGGTGAACATGTCACGAGATATTGCGCTCAGGCATCACGAGAAATGGAATGGCTCGGGCTACCCCGACGGCCTGCTGGGCGAGGACATACCGGAGCCGGCCCGTATCGTGGCCGTTCTGGACGTCTACGATGCCCTCTTGCACGATCGGGTCTATCGGCCAGCCGTCTCGGAGGAAGAAGCGCTGGAAATCATCACTGATGGTCGGGGCTCGCATTTTGACCCCCGCGTCGTTGATGTCTTCATGCAGGTTCTGCCAGAACTGCGCCGCATACGGGAGGAACTCAAGGAACAGTAGTCCAGAGCGCGCTCTGTGTCCTGAACTCGTCTGTGTTCGGCACTCTACGTGAGCCGGAAGGCATGAAGGTGAAGATAGCCGGCCTCAGAACGATGCCTGGTGCCGCTCAGGGGATGCTGCCAGATCCGGTCCGCACGATCGGTGTTGACGTTGCACTTTCGGAGGCCGACAGTTCGGTGCAGGCCGCGACCGTGTTGTGATGCGCCGTGGCCAACCCATGACCTGCAGAAGGACCTGAAGTGAGCACGGAGGCGGAAAATGCGTGAAGAGATTGCCCTGCGAATCCTCCTGATTGAAGATGATCCGGAGGACGCCAAGATCTTCGGTCGGTATGCTGCAGAGTCCGAGCTCTACCGCATCGCTGTAGACCACGCCATTACCTGCGAAGACGCGCTGCACCGGCTGCGCGAGCAGGAATACGCCCTCGTTTTTCTTGATCAGCGGTTGGGAGGGCCGGTTACCGGGCTGGATATCCTCAAGCGCATCAGGTCCGAGAAGCCTGAGCTGCCGGCCATCGTCCTCACAGGCACGGGGGACGAGGAGTTGGCCGTGCAAATGATGAAGGGTGGCGCTGTGGACTACCTGCTCAAGGACAAGTTCAACAGCGAGGTCCTGGAACGCTCGATACGCTACGCCCTCGAGAGGTGCAGGCAGGCCGCAGAGCGTAAAAGGGCCGACGAGAGGCTGCGGGAATCCGAAGCTCGGTTTCGATCGCTCTTTGAAGCCATCCCGGATGCCGTACTGGTGCACGACGACGAGGGCCAAATCCTGCACGCAAACGACGTCGGCGCTCAACGACTGGAATGGGCAGCTGAAGAGCTGAGGGGCAGAAACCTGCGCGAGATCGTGACCCCTGAGAACGCTCCCCTGATCGGGAGTCACGTTAGGGAAGTCAGCACGCGCGGCTCCTGCGGCTTTGAAACGACTTACGTATCGCGGACTGGGCGACACATCGAAGCGGAGGTCAACGAACGCTCAATTCGGTTCGAAGGGCGGGACGCCATCCTCAGCGTGGCGCGTGACATCACCGAGCGCAAGGCACTCGAGGAGCAGTTACGCCAGTCCCAGAAGATGGAGGCCATCGGCCGACTGGCAGGAGGTGTGACTCATGCTTTCAACAACTGGCTCATGGTGATCAATGGATACGCCCGGTCAGTTCTTGACGCCCTCGATGCTTCCTCCCCCATGCGCAGGGAGATCGAGGAGATCGTCAAAGCCGGCAGTCGCGCTGAAGACTTCACGCGCCAGCTCCTGGCCTTCGGCAGGCGTCAGGCGCTCCAAACCAGGGTCCTCGACCTGAACGAAGTCGTGGGACGCCTGGGGGAGATGTTGGGAAGGATCATAGGCGAGGACATAGATCTGGTAACGACCCTGCCGGGGGATGTCGGCAGTGTCGAGGCCGATCCTGGCCAGATCGAACAGGCACTCATGAACCTCGCCGTCAACGCGCGTGATGCCATGCCGAACGGCGGCAAGCTGACCATCGAAACGGCCAACCTGATGCTGGACCAGCACTACGCCGATGGCCACCCCGCTGTCAGGCCCGGCCCGCACGTGATGCTCGCCATAACAGATAGCGGTATCGGTATGGACGAAGAAACGCAGGAACACATCTTCGAGCCGTTTTTCACCACCAAGGATGAAGGCAGCGGAACGGGGCTCGGCCTGTCCTCGGTCTACGGCATCGTGAAGCAGCACGGCGGCGACATCTCGGTCCACAGTGAGCCAGGCGAGGGAACCACCTTCAGGATTTACCTGCCCCGTGTGGATGAAGAGCCGGAGGAACCGCCCGGCGACACGGGTGAGGAACCCGCAACCGGGGGATCCGAGACGGTCCTCATTGTCGAGGACGAAGAAAGCGTGCTGCGGACCGTGCAGCACATGGTCGAAGACCTGGGATATCAGGTTCTAACCGCTGCCTCTCCTGCAAAGGCGGAACAGCTATTCGCCGAACATGGCACGGAGGTCGGCCTGCTTCTGACAGATGTCCTAATGCCCGGCCGCAACGGACCAGACCTCTACAAGCTTCTGGCAGCAAAGGACCCGTCCCTCAAGGTTCTGTACATGTCCGCGTATTTCAACACTGCCGCCGTCTCCCACGGACTGTTGGAGCCAGGCGCGAATTTCCTGCAGAAGCCCTTCACCGCGGACGCCCTTGCCAGAAAGGTGCGAGAGGTCCTGGACCAATGAGCACTGGTGAGTTGAGAGGGGAAAAGGGGGAGGGGCCTCCGGAGCTTTCGCCAGTGCTACAAGCAGCCTCGAGGATGCCCGTGTCTGCTGTGCGCGTGAGCAGGGCTCGATGCTAAGAAGCCGGGATCGCCTGGAACAGCGTACGCAGGCGAATGCCTGCTGCCAGTTGACTCTGCTGATGTTGTGGGCTACATTGTAGTGTGGTTTTGACGGCCGTCTGCGGAGAGGTGGCTGAGTGGCCGAAGGCGACGGTTTGCTAAATCGTTGAGGGGCATAAAGCTCCTCCGAGGGTTCGAATCCCTCCCTCTCCGCCACATTTTTCTCTGGCCCATAACTTCTTCTTTTGACAGGCTTTGCGGAATCTATTACATTTCTGGAAAGCGTTTGTGCAAACTGTTGTGAAGATTTTCCCCCCAACCGCAAGGCTGCCCATGGCTAGTGTAGCGTTGCATAATTGCAGTGCATTATACGCTTCGCCTTGGTACAATACTGTCGGAGGTGAAACCAATGCGAAGGGCATATGCCATTACTGTTACAGATGAAGAGGGAAGGACGTTGCGGCGATGGTCGCGCGGCCGCAGCACGACGGCACGCTTGGTGCTTCGGGCAAGGATTGTCCTGTTGGCCGCCCAAGGAATGATGAACAAGGACATCGCCGAAGAGCTCGCAACAGATCAGCACACCGTGGCGCGCTGGAGATCGCGATTCTGCCAGAAGCGCTTGCCCGGAATCAGTAAAGATGCTCCTCGGGGCGGTCGTCCGCCGAGGCGGCGCAACGAACTGGCACGTCGGATCGTGGAACGAACGACGCAAACAGTCCCAGCCAACGCGACGCATTGGAGCGTGCGAACATTGGCAAAGGAATTGGAGGTGAGCCCGTCTATGGTTCACCGCGTGTGGAAGGCCAACGGCCTCAAGCCACACCTTATTCGCACCTTCAAGGTAAGCACAACGATCCGCACTTGGTGGAGAAACTGATCGATATCGTCGGCCTCTATTGGAACCCTCCGGAGCATGCCCTGGTCCTTTGCGCCGATGAGAAGGGCCAGATCCAGGCGCTGGACCGAACGCAGCCAAGCCTGCCGATGTATCCGTGACGCTGCGGCACAATGACTCACGACTACAAACGCAATGGAACGATCACGTTGTTCGCCGCCTTGGAGCTGGCCGAGGGTCGTCTGATCGGAACTTGCATGCCGCGACACCGCCACCAGGAGTGGATCAAGTTTCTGAAGCTCCTCGACCAACAGACACCGGCGGACCTCGACCTGCACCTGATCATCGACAACTACGCCACCCACAAGCACCCCAGAGTCAAGAGTTGGCTCAAGGGGGGCATCGGCGTTTCCACGTGCATTTCATTCCGACCAGCAGTTCCTGGCTGAATCTGATCGGGAGATGGTTTCGCGACATCACGCACAAGCGCATTCGCCGCGTGGCGCCTTTAGCAACGTCAAGCAACTGATCCAGGCCATTATGGACTACATAGCCGCGCACAATGAAAACCCTGAGACGTTCTGTTGGTCGGCCAAAGCTGAAGACATCCTCGCAAAAGTCAGCCGTGCCAGGGCTGTTCTGGATAATGTATCGTCAGGCTGAAACACAACACTAGCGCGCCGACGTGATCACGGACGAACTCCTCCTCCATCCTGTCGAGTTCGGTCATCAACGTCGGCACCAGGCAGTCATCCAGGCTCTGCTCTGCTGTCAGAATTGCGCGAACATTCTCTTCGGTCAGTTTCGGGCAGGCCACCAGTCCCATCGAACCCCCGTTCTCAATGAGCCCAACCACCTCCCTGGCCGCCACAGCAAGACTGGACGAGGAGAAGAATCCAGCTAACCTGTGGTACTCGACCGCTGACTGAAGCGCGGGCACGTAGAAATTCTGCAGTATATCATCGGTATCAGAAGAGTAGGCTCTCTTGAGACTGATTTCTCTGAGAGTCACTGATCATGCCTCCGGTCACGGCCTTCGGTATGGTCAAGACACCGCCACCCGCCCGCAAACAGCAGATTATAGCGACCGCGTCTTATTTCGACAAGAGGTGGAGGCAATCACATGCAGCCGAAGAAGCAGGGCGTCCCTCCACGTCGGCGACTGCTGAAAGCGATAACGGGCGCCTCGGTACTTCAGTCAACCATCCGTATGCGCCGTGACATCGTGCGCGAAGCACACCGTATTGGCAGTGTGGAGGGGAGTTGCTTGGTGCGACGCCCTTTTTGCTTACCCGCACTGTGACCGCAGTTCCGGGTAGCGGATGCTGTGGTTGCGTTCCAGGTGCGGTCGCGTGTTTAGTACAAATCGGGCCCCCGCTACCACCTTAAAAGAAGACTTTGCGGTCGCGGGTTCATAGCGGGTTGCGGCCGTAAGGTCTGGCAACATAAGGACTTGGGCTCGGCCCTTTCCAGTTTCGGGGTCGAGCTCAATCTTGTTTGTGAAGGCCCTGATGAAGCTTCGCTTCTCTTCCACTGTGCCTTCGGACACCACCTCTTGGAAGCACCGCATGTAGCCGAGCAGTGCCTCTGTAAGTTCGTCCAGATCGGGCGCTGCACAAGAGGCCGCCTCAAGCTCTTCAATGCGCGGCAGTATCCCTCGGAGCTCCCCCTTGAGTTCCCTGATGCGCTTGTCTGCAAACTCCCGGTTCTCGGCCGTGATGTTGTCCAGGATGTTGCCTATCCTTCTTTCAATGTCGGCCCTCTGGCTTCTCAGTTTGCCGAGCTCCTCATCCTGGCTCCCGAGGTCATCGCCGGCGAGTTCCTCCAGCACACCTCGAAGCAGGGCCCGGCCTCCTTCGCGCTCCAGGAAAAGCAAAAGGTTCTTACCGATCTCCTCCAGCAGCATCCCCTCTATGACATCCTTCTGGATAACGCATCGCCGGCACACAGAGTTACCCTTGGTGACGTAGCCCCCGCATGCGTAGTACTTGGTCTTGACCTGCGAGCCGTCCTTGCGCCTTCTGCCTCGCCTCTGGGTGTATCCCTGCCAATGGTGGCCGCAGCGCGCACACTCGATGACGCCAGTGAGAAGATAGTCCGAGATCGCCCCCCTGCCCCGCCGGTAGTTGCGCTTGTAGAAGTCGCGCCGCTCCCTGCGTCGAGCCTGTGCCTTGTCAAACTGCTGCCTGGGGATGATCGCCGGGTGGCTGCCTTTGGAGACGATCCAGTCGCCTTCGTCGTTTTCTTCCACCACCTTCATGCGCATCTTCGGAGCCGATACCGCCCTGCCGCCTTCGATCCTGTGGAACTTCGCCATCGAGCGCCGGTTCCATGTCATGTCCCCGCTGTAAGTGGGATTGCCGACAATCTCCCTCACCGTGGTCATTGACCACTTTCCGCTGCCCCAGCGACCGTTGCGCGGTGAGGCAACGCCCTCAGCATTGAGCTGGTTGGCAATGCCCTTGTAGCCGAGGCCTTCGTGCACGTAAAGGCCGAATATCTTACTCACGACCTCCACCCGCTCGGGGGCACTCAGCACGAGCCTTGCTCGATCCTCCTTGGAGACCATGAGGCGCTCGCCCGGCTGGAGCGTCCTCTGCGCTGCACCTCCCTGCCCCAGTACCTGCTTGCTGCCGTCCTGCATGAAGCGCACAGCAGTCAGGAAGTTGCCGGCGCGGTCGTAGTACGCCAGGTCGTATCCGTAGGGCGGAGTGCCTCCCATCCACCATCCGCCCTCGCTTCTGGAAAGCAGCCCGCGGATGGTTACCTTCGAGAGGTCCTTGAGCTCCTGACGTGCCTGCCACTGTTTCACCGGGCGCAGAAGATCGTCAGTATCGTCCCCGGAGAAGTTCTCCGACACATACATGACCTCCACGCCGGCCTGAGCCAGCAGGTAGCGGTAGTAGCCCGTCTCGTCGTTGTCGAGCCTGCCGAAGCGCTTCACGTCGTAGACAAGCACCTGGGAGAATGGGCAGCCCTCGCGCCGCGCGTCTTCGATCATCTTCTGAAAGGCCACCCTCCCGTCGGCGGAGGCCCCGCTGATCGCATCGTCCACGTACCAGTCGAGGAGCTCATAGCCATGCTCCTTGGCCCAGAGCTCCACCGCTCGCCTCTGATCAGCGATGGACTGCTCCTGGCGGTCCGTCGAACGCCGCGCGTAGCCGACGGCCAGCCTGGTCGGCCTTGCCCTGCTGCGTTTCGCCATCGCGTCATCCCTTCTTGCTGAAATCTCACCCACACCAACTCGCCCAGACGTCACGGCACATGAGGGCTCAGGTGCCGCCTGAAGTCAAGGGGTTTTCCGAGGTCTTTTCGCCATCTTGGGCCACCTCGTCGCGTCGGGGCCCGTGCGTGCGCCTGTGGCGGCGGACCAGCCACTCGGCGAGGATCCGGAGCCCCACGACCATCTGATCCTTCTGCTGTAAGGTTGGCGATACGTGCCCGAAGTCCAGCTCGGGCACGCAGGCGCCTTTTGCACTGCCGGCTGAGCGGCTGAGAGCTGCTCTTCTATGGTCTGTAGCGCAATCTTCAGCCATTTATGGGCCGCAGCAGAGTCTTTCGGGAAAACCGATAAAGGCCTTGATGTCCCCGCCCAGACGAGGTAAGGGGGGGACTATGCCAGGCTGATCGAGCTTCTGGCTGACTGACGCGCCGGCGCGCGGTGCGCCGGCACGCATCGTTTCCTCTCTGACGGAAGGAGCAGGACGATGAGTAAGGACGCGGAGAAGGTCCAGGACGCCCCCACGCGCAACGTGGGCGCCACTGGAGCGAAGAAGCCGGCGCGCCGAAGCGGCGCTGTGGCGCCCCGCGAAGGCGGGAAAAGGGCAACACGGGCGCCCTCTGGCGCCAAGAAGGCGAAGAGGCCAAGCGGCCTGGACGCCGCGGCGAAGGTGCTCCAGGAGGCCAGCGAGCCGCTGGACTGCAAGACCATCGTCGAGCGCGCCTTCGAGAAAGGCTACTGGCGCTCTAGCGGCAAGACGCCATGGGCGACGGTCTATTCGAGCATCTTGAGACACATCCAGAAGGAGGATGATCAAGCCCGGTTCAGGAAGGCCGCCCGCGGCAAGTTTGAGCTGGCCAAGTAGGTTCACGCGCATCTCTCCTCGGTTCCAGCCCCGGCCACACTCGCCCGCCATAGCCTCGGCGAAGGCAGGTCGGCCGGGGCTTCCTTCGGGTCATGCTCCCCGTCACCCTCGGCCGTGCCTGCTTGCCGATGGCGAGATCGCGCACCACGCAAGATGCTCAGCGCCTGAAGCTCCGCCACGATCGCGCGAAGGCGCTCCTCGTCCGCCGGCTCGGGTCGGACGTAGCGCACGGCAATCTGAACCACTTCACTGACCATAAGCCTGCTAGCTGCTCCGTTTGAAGAACCGTTCCTTACCGGCGTCTCTCACGTAGTCGGGGTTGTTGCTCAGGCCCATACCCGCCCTCGCGCTCGGCGTCAGGCCGAACTGCTTCTCCAGCCTGAGGAGCTGCTCGGCCAGGCGTATGGCACGCCCCACCTGAGGGTATTCTCTGATCTCCACGATGCTCCCGTCGGCACTCTTCACTGGGTACACGCTCCCATGCTCCATGAGGAACTCCTCGGCCTCCCGCCACTTGGCGAGCGTCTGACAGTAGCGGGCCAGCGCGCTGCGGTCGCACCTGCCCAGAACGCCCATCGCCTCCAGCTGCGGCGTGATTTCCTTCCAGGCCCTCTTGGCCTCTTTGCGCAGCCAGGCGGGGCAATGAGGGCTCTTGCGCTCCGGCTTTGGCTCGTTTCTCCTCAACTTTCCCCTCCATGACCCACGCATCTGCAGTATCCTCGTCGGGGTCGGCGCTGGTCCTCTCTCACCCATCTTTCGCCTCCTGAATCATCCACCTGTCTCTGTGTTCCCGAGGCGCTTTGTCCCAACCGACCAGCCTGTAGAAGCGCCGGGCGATCACGTCACAATAAGTCGCGTCAATCTCCATCAGAAACGCTCGCCTGTCCATCTGCTCAGCTGCAATAAGCGTCGATCCGCTCCCACCGAACAGGTCCAGCACGTTCTCGCCGGGCCGCGATGAGTACTGGATGGCCCGCGCCGCCAGCTCCACTGGCTTCTCAGTCAGATGCACCATGCTGGCCGGGTTGACCTTCTTCACGTGCCACAGATCCGTGACGTTAGGCGGGCCGAAGAACCGGTGCGCCGCGCCCTCTCGCCAACCGTAGAAACAGATCTCGAACGCGCCCATCATATCCTTGCGCGTCAACACCGGGTGCTGCTTGTCCCAGACGACACATTGCGAAAAGTAGAACTCGCATTCCTTCAGTGCCGGCGGGTAGTTGCCCAGGTTCGCGTAGCCGCCCCAGATGTAGAACGAGCGCCCGGGCTCCAGCACACGCGCCATCTGACCGAAC
>JAUWZH010000107.1 GCA_030615435.1 Candidatus Brocadiaceae bacterium
GTGGGACAGAACCGACCGGGAGATGGTGGAGGCGGGCTTCGAGATCCGCGACGCACAAGGCGTGGTGAAGCAGTTCGGCACGGACCATCTGCCGCCCCGCCGGCGCTACATGAGCCGAATCGAGACCGCCGGGCAGGTGGGAAGCCTCATCAGTCGCATCCTCGGTCAGTACAGCGACGCCGTCGTCAGCCTCTCGGTGCTGAAAGACCACGACCTTTCCGGCGTCTCGATGGCGATGAAGAACTTCTTCGGCGCCATTCACAATCCGAACAAGTACCACGACAACCACTGCGATCCATACATCGCGCAGCTCATGACGCACCGCTACATCTGCGAGCGGCTTCGACTGGTGGTCACGGACGGCACGCTCGCCCAGGCGCACGGAGGCCCCGCCTACATGCCGCCCTATGCCTGGCACTGGAACGGCCTGATCGTGGCGGCAGACCCCGTCGCCGCAGACGCGACGGGCACGCAGGTCATCGAGGAGCGTCGCCGGGAGCTCGGCCTGCCCACCCTCACGGATGCCGGGCGCCCTCCCGCCTACATCCGCACGGCTCAGCGATTGGGGGTCGGATTTGCAGCGAGAGACCGGATAGAACTGATCGAGATTTGAAGGCCCGATGGGGACCAGGGGGCCTGCGAGCTACTTCCGCATCACCGCCGCGGTCATCAGAAGACCTATGAACAGCGTGATTGCATTCCCGCCCCACATGGCGGGCGCCACGGCGAGCAGGCCCGCCTTCGCAGCGATCTGCCCGGTGATAAGAAGAGGGTAAAACACCAGCAGCATGATGGCGAACCCGATGCCGAAGCCCACGATGGAACTGCGCCTGTGCGTCATGATGCCGAGGGGAATGCCGATCGTGGCGAACACGAGAACGGCCGTTGCGAGGGCGAGGCGTTTGTGGATGCGGACCTTGACTTCCCTCAGGTCTTTCTGGGCTGCGGCCATGCGGCGCAGCTCCTTCGACTTTTCCCGGCGCTTGTCGAGGGCCTCCAGCTCTTCGCGCAACACGTCCGCTTCCTGCTGGATTTCCTCGGCCTTGCGCTTGTCCCTGTGTATCTCTCTGGCCTCGTCCTCGATCTTAGCCTCGGCCTCTTCGCTTTGCACCCTCAGGGCCTCGAGCTTGCTCGTGGTCTCCCTGACACTTTTCTGAAGCTCGGCGATGCGGTCGTAGTCGGCCCCCTCGTCGCCTGATTCTTCCTGCAGCTTCTCGATCTCGGTCAAACAGGAGGCCCGTTCGGTTATCAGCGTTTTGCGCCTTTCTTTGGCGAACCGAAGTTCCTCGCGCTTCTGCTCGATGGTGTGTTCGTGGACGCGCCGCTTGTCCTCGCGCAGTCTCCTGAGCTTCTGGAGTTCGTCGTCCAGGTCCTCCTGCAATCCCGCCCTCTGGGCGTTGAGATTCTCGATGTGGTGGCGCGCCTGACGGCCCGCCTCACCGGGATTGACAAGAAGCCGGGGATGTTTACTGACTTCCCCTTCAAGTTCCTCGAGCCTCCTGAGCAGTCCTTTCACAGGGAGGTGTTCCAACTCTGCAGAGATGTCCCCCGGGTCGGGCGCGACGAGGGACAGAGTAACTTGGGGCGCCTTCAAGGGGCCCCCGAGCTCGCCCCCGCCCAACCGAGTCAGCGCACAGTCCCGAAGCGTCAGTACGAACTCGCTGCGCTCGGGGTCGGGCCGAATCGTTCCTTCGCCGGCGATGATAATGGTCCTGGGGAGGCCCGCCGACGTGTCAACGATGAGCACGTCGATCATGCGCCCATCTCGGTAATCCTCGTAGCGAATCGTGCAGGGGTAAATCGAGAACTGCCTCTGGGCGCTCAGCGCGACCCTGTCGAGCAATATCTGCTTCAAGGCTTCGTATCTGAGCATCTCGATCCTCAGGCTGGCAAGCGGCACCGTGTTGAAATGGGAGTAGGCCGCAAGGCCGCTCAACAGCACGCCCAGCGCGTAAACCGGCATCATCACGTGGAACAGGTGAACCCCTCCGCATTGCATCGCCACGATCTCGTTGTCGGCCGAGAGTCGCCCGAACGCTATGATGACGGCCGTCAGGAAAGCCGGCGGCAACACCCAGGGTATGGAGATGCTGGCGATGTGCCGGGGAAGGCCGCGAAGACGCGTCACGTCCAGGCCTTCGTGCAAGAGCTGAACGCAGGACCCCAACACCATGATAAGCATCAGGGCCAGGAAGGCAGGCACAAGGGCCTTGAGGACCTCTTTCAAGACGTATCTCTGGAACTTGCTCAAGGCTTCCTCCCGGCCCTGAAGACACCCGCCCTGCTGTCGCCGCACGATGACACTATCTTACCGCGATGAGCCTGCCTGGACAAATCCAGGGCCCGAAGGGGCCGAAGGAAAGCGCGGCGGCACTTCTGGTTGCAGGGGGAAGTATGATATGCTCAAATTGTGACATGGCGCGGAGGACACGTGCGGTTGTGCCTGTCAGATGCGCATGGCAATCCAGGATTCTTTCCTTCAAATGAGCGGAGCATGACGATCGTCCTGACGGCGACGGTGGCCATGGTGGTGCTTGGAGTCGTGTTTGCGGCATGTCTGGCCCTGGCTTCCCGGTTCTTCGCGGTGGCGGAAGACGAGCGCGTTGCGCCCGTCCTGGAGGCGCTGTCCGGAGCCAACTGCGGGGCCTGCGGCTACGGGGGATGCCGGGCGTACGCCGAGGCGGTGGTCGCCGGGGAGAAGGTGAACCTATGCACCGCCGGCAGCGATGAGGTGGCCGCCAGAATCGCTTCCATCATGGGCGTGGAGGTGCAGGCGGCAGGCCGCAAGCGTGCCGTGGTCCATTGCCAGGGCGGCACGAGCCTCTGCACGCAGAGATGCGACTACGAGGGAGAGCAGGACTGCCGCAGCGCTCACCTGACCTCCGGCGGCCCCAAGGCATGCCTCTACGGTTGTCTGGGTTTCGGCACCTGTGCAGGGGCCTGCCCCTTCGGGGCCATCACGATGAGCGTGGAGCGGCTGCCGGTCGTTGACCCCGAGAAGTGCACGGGCTGCGGCGTGTGTATGGAGGTTTGCCCGCGCGATTTGATAAGCCTCCTCGACGTGCGCTACAAGACATATCTGGGCTGTTCGTCGCGCGATTCCGGAAAGGCTGTCAGGAACACCTGCAGCGTTGGCTGCATCACGTGCCGACGGTGCGCCAAGGACGACCCCAATGGTGCGATTGTGATGGAGAACGACCTGCCGGTGCTCGATTACGAGAAGGCGGGCGGTGATTTCTCCGTCGCCGTCGAGGCGTGTCCGATGAACTGCTACGTGGTTGAGGAGCCTGCGCTCGTGTCCGCTGCGGCCGGGAGCACTCACTCGGGGGAGTCCACCTGAAGACCTGCCCGAGAGACCGCCGGCGGCGCTCCCGCAGCTCTCACCAGGGATCGCTTCGGGCGTAGCGCTGCTTCATGTCCTCGACGGTCACGTCCTCGACGCTGCTGGCGAGACCGGCAGACCCGAACGCCTCTACGAGAAAGGCCACATGCTGCGCGATGCGTTCCTCCATCAAGGCCATCAGGTCCACGAACTCCTGAACGCCGGGCCCATCGGGCGGTTCGCGCAGAAGCTCGAAAGGAGTAACACTCCCCAGGTATTCTCGCGGGTCTATGACGTCGAGCTTGGCGTCCAGTGCCTCCTTGACCCCCCTCAGGGTTTCGCACCCGGCCGCCGACGGATTGTCCACGAAGAACCTGCGCGCGGTGGCCGTGATGACGAGCCGAAGGTCGGTGTCAATGTTGATCTTACGCAGACCAAAGGCGATACCCTCCTTGATCTTCTCCATCGGCACACCCTGGGCGCCGCGGATGTCGCCGCCGCACTGGTTGATCTCCGCCACAATGTCCTGCGGGATGGTCGAGGACCCGTGACCCACAAGGAAATGGTTGTCGGTCAAGCCCGCATCGGCCATGTTCCGATAGCTGTCCCGCACCACCTCCGTCTTGAGCTGGGCGATGTTGGCACCCTTGTTCGGACCGTGTGAGGTGCCGTAGGCGATCGCAAGGGCATCCGCGTTGGTCTTCTCGAAGAAGGCCGCGACCTTTTCGGGGTCGGCGTAGACGGTCTTCTCAGCGTGGACGTCATCTTCAACGCCGAGGAGCTGGCCGTATTCGCCTTCCACGCCGACGCCCCGGGGATGGGCGTAAGCGACCATTCCCCGCGTGATGGCGCAGTTCTCCGGGAAGGGCTCTTCGCTGGCGTCAATCATGATGCCGGTGTAGCCGCTGTCCGCGCACTCCTCGCCCTTCTCGGGGTCCCCGTGGTCGAGGTGCAGGCCCACCGGAAGGCGGTGGTTGCTCTGTTCCATGGCCCTGCCCAGCATATAGGCGATCTTGTCCGGCCCGCCCTGGAACCTGTTGGCGCCTCTCGAGGCCTGGATGATTGCAGGAGCGTCGCTTCTGCGAAGCCCTTTCAGCACGCCGGCGGCCTGGCTGTAGAAGTTCACGTTGAAGGCCCCGATCGCGGCGGGATGGTCTGCTTTCTCAGCCGCGGACAGGAGAGCAGCTATCGGACAAAGCTTGTGATCACTCATCTTCAATCCTCGCACATCAATCTCTAAAGGGCACGACCATCGAGAAGAAATCGTGCGGGGGGGGTACTTCCCAGACACGGAGGCCCTGTATCGTATCGCCGAGCATCGCCATGTCAAACGAAACCGCGCCCTTCGCTCCGACCTTCGAACTCGCGACATATGGCCCGGTAGCTTTCCAGCGTGCCGATATCGCGCACAACCTCCTCTATCACCAGGGCGTAGACGGGGCTTCGATGCGCCAGCCACGCAATGAAGTGGCCGGGGGCGTCGGGATTGTTGCCTTCCTCCAGATAGAGGTGCACGAGCGGGGCGGCCTCGGGCGAGTAAACATAGAAAGGCGGAACGGCGAGGTCGCTCTTCGGGTGTTTCGGTTTCTCCTCGAATTCAACGACCCGTCCGCTCTCATCCAGCGTGACGACCCCCATGCGGGTCAGCCGCCTTCGGTCCTCCAGCCGGGAGGCGAAGATCGCACTGGCCCCGTGCGACCGCGCGAAGGGTATGATCTCTGTGACGTCGAACCGGGCCATGTTGTCGGTCCCGAGCACGTAGAGGCCCTCATCGGCGCGCACGCCGGCCTCGTTGAGAACGAAACGGACGTCTCCGATGGCGCCGAGACGCGTCTCGTTGGACTCTGTGCCGTCGTCAAAGACCTCAATCGGCTTGCCGGGCCGACGCCCGTCCGCCCACCTCTTGAAGTGGCCGGCGAACCTGGTGTTGGTGACCAGGAACATGCGCCGGATCTCGTCTGAGGCTTCGAGCGCGTCCACGATGTGGTCCAGGATCGGCCTCCCCCCCACCGGCAGAAGGGCCTTCGGGCGGTCGAGCGTGAGGGGATAAAGCCGCGTGCCGTACCCACCGGCCAGCAGGATTGCATCCACTGTGGTCACCCCCCGGGACTGGACTGAGGGCAGGTTCAGAACTTCAACAGGGCCACCTCGTAGCCTCCCAGCGTAAGGCTATCCTGGCAGTGCCTATTGGTGAGCAGCTCGGTGACAGGGGCCTCCTGAGGGAGGGCGAGCGTGACGGGTTCCCCGGAGTGATTGAGCACGAAGGTCAACCGGGGCTCCTCCGGCGCTCCCTTCAGGGGAACGACCTCTACGGAGGGAGAGGCCCACTCCCAGAGGCGCACCCGTCCGTCCTCGAAGAGCTGCCTCAGAAGGGTTTCGTAACATTCGGGACCGCAGGCGGCCCCCACAAAAAACGCTTCTCCCTTCCCCTCCGTTCTTGCGGTTACGGCAGGGGAACCGGCGTAGAACTGTGCGCCATAGGTGCCGAGAGTCCGTGCGCCGCGCAGTTGCATGACGCTGCAGAACCTGCCGGTCGGGAAGCTCTGAGCGCCTCCTTCGAGCTCGATGCTGTTCACAGCGCCAGGGTTCAACACATCGTATTCGACGATCTCCACTCCGAGCAGCCGCGTCAGCTCACCGGGCGGAGAGACACCCGAGGCTGTGTTCGCCGGGGTCTTGTAGCCCGCAGGCGCCGTAACCAACACCCTGCCGCCCTGGTGGGTGTAAGTTTCGAGCTGTCTGGCCAGCTCGTCGGTGCAGATGAACGGCATGGGCACGATGAGGGCCGCGTAGTCCGAGAGCTCCGCGCCCGGCTGCACGAAATCCGCCTGCGCCCCAATCCGGCGCAGCACGCTGTAAAACGTGTGCAGGAGGCCGAAGTAATCGAGCTCCGCGCCCAGAGGTGTGGCCTCCAGGGCCCAGGCGGAGTCGTAGTCGAGCATAATGGCGACGTCGGCCTCCGGCAGGCGACCTTCCCAGAGGCCGGCGTGTTCCTTCAGTTCGGCTATCGTGCCTCTGAGTTCCTCGAAACGCCGGCGCGGCGTCCCGTTGGAATCGAGCATCCCGTACCAGTGCATCTCCTGCCCGAAGGCACAGGTGCGCCAACGGAAGTACACCATCAGCTCCGCCCCCCGGCTCGCCGCCTGATAGGACCAGAGCCTCAACTGACCTGGTCGCGGCTGAGCGGCGTGCCCTGGGATTATCGTGGCGCCCGCCTGCTGCTCCAGCACCCAGAACGGCTTGCGTTTCAGCGAGCGGACCAGGTCGAGCTGCAGCGCCGCCACCTCCAGTCGGGAAGCATCGGCTGGATAGTTGTCGAGGGCCGTCACGTCCTGCGCCGTGGCCAGAGAAAACAGGTTGATGTGAGGCACCGCGAGCGGGCCGGGCGAGTTGGTCGTGACGACCGCTTCTTCGCCGGCATGCTGCCGGATGAGGTCGCGCTGTTCCTCCACGAACATCCTGTACTGGGCCGAAACGAAGCGCTTGTAGTCGAGCAAGAGGGACGGATGCGACCCGGCGGGAGTCTCACGCGGGGCCGGTATCTCGTGCCAGTCCGCAAACCCCTGGCTCCAGAAGGCCGTCCCCCATTGCGTGTTCAGGCGCTCTAAGGTGCCGTAGCAGCGCTTGAGCCACTTGCGGAATGCCTGCTCGCATTCGCTGCAGTAGCACACGCCGCTCCCGCCGAGGCCGAGCTCGTTGTCCACCTGCCAGGCGTAGACGTGTGGGTTGGCGTCGAAGCACCCGGCGAGCTCGCTGACGATGCGGCGGGCGTATTTCTGGTAGGCAGGATGGCTCAGGCAAACGTGCCTGCGGCTCCCGGCGTACCATCGCCGCCCGTCGGCCCGCTGTGGCAGTATGGTCGGATGGCGCTGAAACAGCCAGGGTGGCGGCGCCGCGGTCGGGGTGCAGAGGATGACCTTCAACCCGTGGTCCGCGAGCACCTGCACGGCCCTCTGCAACCAGTCCATGTCGAACCGCTCGCGCCGGGGCTCCAGGCGCGACCAGGCAAACTCGCCCACCCGTGCCACGTCTATCTTCATCCGGGCCATCATCCGGGCGTCAACGGCCCAGCGCTCCTCGGGCCAGTGCTCCGGGTAGTAGGCAACGCCGATTTTCATGTCACGCTCCTGCCCAGTGAGCTCGCGCAGCATTATAGGAGATGAGGCCTGAAAATCAAGTCGGCTGGCGCCCTCCGCACGGCGCAGGCACACGCCCACGGGGCGGGGTGATTGACTAATGGGGCGGGTCAGCAGTAGGATAGTGAAGGTCTTGGCCGGCGGTTTCGCAAGGACTGTCACCACGTTTACACCCCGTGGAGCATGGGGCGGGCCGCAGCAATGTTTGCACCGAAGGTTTGGGCGATTGACCTGGGGCGCTCGGCTGTCAAAGGCGTGCTGATAAGCCCGCTCAGGGACGGCGTCGAGATCCTCGACGCCGACATCGTGCCCCTCGTAGGCCCCCCGCCCGATGAGCTGAAAGAACCCAGCCGTGACGTGAGGCTCTGGAAGGCCCTGTCTGAGTTCCAGCGTCTGCACGACATCCGCCGTCACCGCATAGCCGTTGCCATACCGGCCCAGAACACACTGATGCGCGAGATAGAGATCGCCCTGGTCGGCAAACGCAGCGTCGAGGAGCTCGTCCAGTTCGAGGCCGCGAATGCCATTCCGTTCCTGCTGGACGAGGTCCTGTGGGACTATCATCTCTTCGAAAACCCGCAGGAACAGGACACAAGAGAGGGCGTCATATTTGCGGTCAAGAAAAGTTCCATTCATACCTATCTGCACGCCCTCTCGGAGGCGGGGGTGGAAGGCGCGGTCGAGATCACCCTGGCTCCGCTGGCCGCCCTGAGCTTCCTTCAGTTCGAGATGGGATCCGAAGGCTCGGCCCTGCTGTTGGACCTGGGGGCG
>JAUWZH010000097.1 GCA_030615435.1 Candidatus Brocadiaceae bacterium
CGATCATATTCTGGGGATTCGCCCTGACGAGGTCGGGCAGGTACAACCCGGTTTTGGGGATCTGCTGCGCTTCGGGGAGCTTCTTGGACGCGCTAAGATGGGCTACCGGATCATTGAAAAAATTGTCCCTCGTTCCAAAGAAGAAATCTGGTTCATATCGCACCATCGAACAGGACCAGGGAAGGTAATCCACTTCGCGGATTGGCGATCGGTGGCAGGGGAGGGGATAGTGGTGTTTCGGCGAGTGCAGGAGGTGTTGACGAGCGATGAGTGCTCGGCGATGACCGATTTTGCTGCGCTGTGGGAACCTGGATTGGTATTTGTTGCGTTCACGTCTGGGGAGTGGTACATGATGAAACCTAACGGCCGCTCTTTGGGCGGATTCCTGCTTGAGGGGAGTGACTGTGTGGATTCGCTGAATGTGAGTTCGGATGGACGTCGTGCGTATTTTCAAGAGTCCGCTTACAGAGGCGACGACCCCGGTTACCGAGGTGTCTACGTGGCAGACCTGTGGGAGCGAGAAGCACAGAAGCTTGTGACCGGCGGGGACCTTCACCCTGCACTTTCGCCGGACGGTAAGTGGCTTGCCATGATCAGGCATAATCGCGCTTTGATGCTTATGGACACTGAGTCCAAGGAACTCCATTACGTCATATCAACGGTACCGATAGATGAAGAGTTCGAATCTGCTACGCCTCAGCAGGTTTACGACCGACCGCCGGTTTGGTCTCGGGATAGCAGACTGGTCGCGTTCTCCCTTTACGATGGTGCAATAGAAGGACCTGATGGGCCTTCGAAAGAGCCTGAAGGGGAGTTCTTGACAATGGTTCTTGATAACAAGCGCAAAGAGATTTCCATTCTGCCCAAGGAGTACAGGTATTATTCCTTTAGGTATTAACATGGATTACTCACGACAAGCATTTGTGAGGGGACAGTGCAAGGATTTTTGCGGTGGAGTGTGGTATCTGGGGCTGTGGCACGATTGAACCTGGACTGGGGCGAGGGCGCGAGCAAGAGCGGGAACCTGTACATATTGCCTGATCGCACCGACCCCACCAACAAGGCCGACCGATTCCACTACGACTACCGCAACAGGCTCATCAAGGTGGAGCACTCGGACGATTACGGCGAGGGGACGCCTGCATGGTCAACTGTGGTGGAGTATTACTACGACGGCCTGAATCGAAGGGTGAAAAAAGACCTCGCGACAGGCACGGATGTGATATACCTCTATGACGGATGGCAAGTATTGGAAGAACGCGAATGGGACACCAACGGCGAGGGGCCCGAAGACGACAAGTGGGAGCCGCGCAGGCAGTACGTCTACGGCGGCACCTACATAGACGAAGTCCTGATCTTTGACAGAGACACCGACGATGACGGGGACTGTGTAGACGGCGGCGGATCGAGCCGCCACTTCTACTGTCAGCAGGCCAACTGGAACGTAGTGGCCGTAACCGATTCCAGTGGAGACACCGACGAGAAGATCAAGTATGACGCCTACGGCGAATCCACCGTCACAGTCCAGGGCGGCCACTCAGCCACCGGCAATCCTTACTTATTCCAAGGCCGAAGGTGGGACTCAGAAGTCAGCCTCTACTACTTCCGCAACCGCGTCATGAGCCCCGTCCTGGGCCGATTCTTCCAAAGGGATCCAGCAATGATCTCCCGGGTTCGCTGGGTGCCGCCTGGGCACAGTTACGTGTTCCTTGAGAGCACGCCATACGCCAACATCGATCCGTTGGGCGAAGAGCCCTATTCCGTCGCTGGCAGGAACGGCACATCACCCCTGGAAACACGGGTCGGGCCGCCATGCTTTATCGAGATTGCCCTCCTTCCTTTCTATTTTAAAATTCCGAGAGAGACAGTTCAATGGAGACCGGTTGGAATGAACGCAAAATGCGGCTTTTGGGGGGTCCAGAGATGGGGGGGCGTGCTGATGCGTACCTTTGAGTGTAAAGGCAAGAAGAAATGCTGCGACGAAGCGAAGCGCAAGCTTCAGGAGGTCGGAGCGCCTGTACGCGAGCGGGGCGAATGGACCTGTCCAAGGAAGGACTATGTGTGCTGCCTGGAAACACCGCACGCCGGTTTTCTGATGTCTGGGAACGTGTTCCTCACCATTCATATTGACGGGCCGTTTTTCCTCCCACCAAAGTGTACAGTGAAGGTGGAAGCCTACTCGTTTGTTGAAGCACGCGTTCTCTCCGGCTGGTTCTGTGTTCCAAAAGAGTGGGGCTGGAACTGGTGCTTTTAGAGCCTTCTTTCTGCGGTTATGCCCCGCGTACGGGCACCACTCTGTAGATGTAGGCTTCGGGGTGGTTCAACGATAGTGTGACCTTATGTGTGATGGGCGGACAGCCAACAATAAACACAGCTGGGCTGGGTCTCCCATGGTGAACGCTTGTGGATTCCTTTGAGGATGTGGAGCGTACAATGCTCAGGAGATCGTCATTCTATGCGTATACCATCTGCCTAATCTGCTTCGGCAGTCTGCTGATTTTGTCTTCATGCCTGCTGCCACGTGCGCAACCAAGGGTGCAAGAACTAAGTATCCATGAAGCCGTACGCACAGGCAAGCATGAAGAGGCGGTAGCGCTGATCGAGCAGGGCATTGACCTAAACGCAAGTGACGAATGGGGGTGGACGGCACTCCACGAAGCAACTGCCAGCGGAGCCACCAAGCTGCTGAACCTGCTTGTTTCAAGAGGAGCGGCGGTCAATGCCCTAGACAAATGGGGCATGACCCCACTTGATCTGGCCGCTGTGGAAGGCCATGAAAAGGCAGCACGTGTTCTTTTGGACCTAGGAGCGGACATAGAATCCAATGCCTGCGGCGCGACTCCCCTATTACTGGCGTCCAGGAGTTGGCTGTATGGGCACAAACAGGGTGCTCAGGGCGTTGTGAGCCTTCTGCTGCGCCGGGGCGCCAACGTGAATGCAACATGCACGGTCGGACGTTCGGTGCTCCACGAGGCGGTGTATGATCATAACACGAAGGCCGCCAAGCTCTTTCTGGATCACGGAGCAGACCCCGATGCAAAGCAACCCTTTCTGGGAACTCCGATGCATTTGGCCGTCAGCCGAGGACAATTGGACATGATGCGACTCCTGTTTTCCTATGGCGTTGACGTCGATTCGAAGGCTCAGCATTTGATGTTCTTCAGCGCTGATGTTGATTGGAGGGCTGATCATTGTCTGTTCTTCGGCCTTGGCCATGAATGTGCTGACGAAACCCCTGCTGAATGCGTTCGGCTCGATTGGCAGCAGTACCGTGGCGAAACGCCTTTGCATGGCGCATGCTGGCGTGGACACTATCAGGCGGCGCAACAACTGCTTGATTGGGCTGCGCAAGCAGATGCCCAAGATGATTACGGACGCTCCGCTTTGCATTTTGCTTCAATGGCCGGACACGAAGACCTTGTTGAACTGCTCCTCGCTCGTGGAGCCAGCGTAGACCTCAGGGACGATGGCGCCACGCCTATGCAGCATAACCCACCCCTTGAGGGGGAGTTTGGGAAGTGTTGCGTTACAGTATCGCTCGTACCCGACCGAGAAGAAGATCCCGGGTGGACACCCTTGCACAGGGCTGCTCGCTGGAGTCACCTTGAAGTTGCGTTGCGGCTCGTAGATGCAGGGGCTGATGTTGATGCGCGAACCGGTAAAGGCCGGTTGCCGCTGCATCTGGCATGCCTGGCAGGTGAGCACCCCACTGTCAGGCTCTTGCTCGGAGAAGGGGCAACGGTGAATGCAACAGACGAGGAAGGCTGGACAGGCCTGCACTTCGCAGCATTGAGGGGCCATAAGGCTGTGGCGAAGATTCTCGTGAGAGAGAGCGCGAATGTGAATGCTCACGACGACACGGGCCGCACTCCTCTGCATTTGGCGTCCATGGCGGGGCACAGGGCTGTCATAAGGCTCCTACTTGCCAATGGTGCGAGAGTGAATGAGAAGGACAACCTCGGAAAGACTCCCTTACATTACGCTGGCTCCTGGGATCGAAAGCAGCTTGCCTCTTTTTTCATTTCACATAGCATTCTTTTGCCGGAGGAGAGCCGGCGAATAGAACGCAGGGATGCCGTGAAGCTTTTGCTTAGCAAGGGCGCTGATCCCAGGCGCTGATCCCAATGCTCGCGACAACAAAGGTGACACGCCATTGCACAGAGCTTCCTCATACGATAGCCTGAAGGCCGTGGCAGAGTTCATAGACCACGGTGCGGACGTGAACGCAAGCAACGAAGAGGGAAGGACGCCTTTGCACGATCTCAGGGATGTAGCCGAACTGCTACTCGCAAACGGCGCTGCCGTGAACGCCGAGGATGAGGATGGTAACATCGCTCTGGATTCGGCGGCCGAGGATGGCTACAAGGACATTGTCGAGCTACTCAAGAAGCACGGGGCAAAGGAGTAGGCTGCAAGAAGGCCGGCATTTCCTGTTCCAGGGCGCGCCAAAGCGGTCGTTTCCGCCCTAGCCGGGCATGCCATCATTTCGGCCGGGGAAGGTGCTCAAACAATCTCATCGCCTCTGCCAGGTGATTGCAGGCCGCCCGAACGAAATCTGACTTGTACTTCTTCTCGCACGTCCGGTTGACGACTGCATAATCAAGGGCCCTGCTTCCCGACAGGACGCAGAGCCTGTTAACACGCCTGTCGTACGAATCCACCCCGAAGATGCCCCGAAGCTTCGGCTTCAAGGTGGCCCAAACGCCCCTGTCGATCCCCGAATTGAAGAACCTGACCAGGAAATCGAACGTTGCTTTGGCTGCGCCCATGGTCCTGAGCTTGTTGTTTACCCGCTTGCTGCTCCTTGGGTCCGTCCAGACGTAGTTCACGACGTCTGGAACCACGCGGAGCTCGGCGTGGCCGACGTTGGGCAGCCCGCTCCCGACATAGTACCAGGGGAAGCACGAGTTGAGGTCCTCCCGCCAACCCGAGAAGTTTTCGTGGCTGAAGGTGTCCTGAAGGGCGTGAAGGGCAATGCCCAGTTGAAACGGGTTTCCGGATGCCACCTCAACCAGCGCCCTCGCACGGGGGCTGTTTCGGGTGGTCATCCAGGGGTGCGCAGGGTCGTTTCCGGGCACAAAATGGAAAGGGGCCAAAACCGAGAGCTGAATCTGTCTTTGGTCCCAGTTTCCCACTATGGCGGACTGCGTCTGGATGCCATGCAGCTCGGCCTCGGCATGCGATCCCCCTTGAGTGTGTCCCGATCTCAGTTTGCCCGGTAGGGACAGGCGGCTTTCACTACGCCCTGCTGTGTAAAAGCATGTTAAGACCAGTGGCGCAAGACGGCCCGCTAAGGTTGAGTCCTCACAAGGGTCAGCACGCTGACTTTGGCGGCTCCTGCCCGTTTGAGCACCCGCGCACATTCGCTCGCGGTTGCCCCGGTGGTCATCACGTCGTCCATCAGCAGCACATGCCGATCCGCGACCGCTTTGGAGGCCGCCCGGAAAGCGCCCTGGACGTTTTTCCATCTCTTCACCGCAGCCAACTGCGCCTGTTGATCGGTATAGCGGCTGCGGCACAGGGCGCCTCTGCGCAGGGGCACACCTGTGAAGCGGGCCATCACCTTTCCGAGCAGCGCTGCCTGGTCATAGCCGCGTTCGCGCTCCCGCCGGGCGTGCAGAGGAACCGGTACCACGCACTCGAATCCCTTCAGATCTTTGGGTAACCAGTTCAAGTCTATTGCCCTGCGCAGCAGTAGCGGCCCGAGGAAGAAGTCCCCACGGAACTTGAAACTCTTGACCACAGATCCCGCCGGCCCGCCGTAGGCGAACAGGGCCCGTGCCAGGTCAAAGTGAGGCGGCCGTGCGCGACAGCTCAGGCAGGGCGTGTCCAGGTCACCGGCCGCCTTGTATGACCCGCCGCAGATGGGACAGATGGGCCCGGAGATGCGGCGCTCTGCCAATTCGCGCAGGCAGCTCGGGCACAGGATGCGGCTCCCCGTTCCGATCAGGGACACTCCGCAGTGGTAGCAATGGGGCGGGTAAAGCCAGTCCAGGCCGGAGTTGACTGCACTGAGGAACCCGTCCCTTATGGTATTCAGCATTTCGGCGGCCCTTGCGAGAGGCGACTGTGTTGCACCAACGAGCAGGCTGTGCCGTAATGGATCTGGACGGTATCTCCCACGTGCGGAGCATAACCTCCGGCGAGGAGGGCCGCCACCGGGATGCCTCTCTCGGCGCACGCTCCAATCAGGATGTCGTCCCGACGCCGCAGGTGCTCCCTGGACAGCAGCAGCAGGCCGAGCTGGTCCTTCTCGTAAGGGTCCGCCCCGGCGAGGTAAAGGACCAGCTCAGGGTGGTGTCGGTCCAGGGCCGGCATCAGGTTCTCCACGAACGCCTTCAGGTAATCCTCCCCGGTGCAGTAATCCGGCAGCCCCACGTCGAGGTCACTGCGCCTTTTCAGGGGATAGTTGTTCTCCTGGTGGATGCTGAAGGTGAAGACCGACGGGTCGTCGCGGAAGATGTGCGCCGTCCCGTTGCCCTGATGCAGGTCGCAGTCCACGACCATGACACGCTCGGCCATCCCCTCCGCCTTGACGTTCTTGACGCCCACGGCCACGTCGTTGATGTAGCAGAACCCCTCGGCCCAATCGGCGAAAGCGTGGTGAAAGCCCCCTGCGAGGTTCATCGTCATGGCGGGTTCGGCGACCGCCGTTCGACAGGCGAGGATGCTCCCGCCCGCCCCCAGCGCAAAAGCCTCCACGATCTGCCGTGAGAGGGGCATCTCACTGCGGATTGTGCGCGGTGTGTGGCGATAGCTGTAGAGGTCAGCAACGTACTGCGGCGTATGGACCAGCTCCAATTGATGACGGGTGGCAGGTTTCGGCACCAGAAAATCATCGGGCGAGGCCAGCCCGCTCTCAACGATCCTCTCGTACAGGAGCCTGTACTTCTCGGTGCGGAACACGTGCTCGCCGACGTCGCAATAGTACTCCGGCGAATAGATGAACTTGGCAGAAGCCATTTCCCTCCGTCCGTCCAGGCGTATGCTCGGCTCAAGTTTAGCCCAAAGCTTGGTGCCTCGACAACTGGCCGGTGTTGTTGAGCCCGGCACGAGCAATATCCTCGGAGGGTGGCGGCCACGGCGACACGCGTCCCACGCCCGTCGTGCCGTGGGGCGGCGTGGCCACGCCAACGGCGCAAATATCCTCGCCCGCCCGTTGGGCCTCCCGCGCCACTGTGTCGGCAGAAGCCGGACCTTCTCTGGCAGGTACAATCGTGCGTAGGAGCTTGGTTCGCGCTGTTGGTTCGTGGTAAGATGCGCGGACGGTAACGGCGCTTCGAGCGAAAGCACGATCAAACGGGAGTGGAGGTAATGGAGACCAAGAGGTTTGGCGTAATCGGCGTCGGCGGATGGGGCAGCAGACACCTCAGCATCTATAGCGAGCACCCGCTGGTAGACCTGGTGGCGATCTGCGACATCAATCGTGACGCGCTGGAGGCGGCGGGGCAAAAGTTCGGCGTCGAGAACCGTTACACCGACCACGAGCAGATGCTGGAGGCGGAAGAACTCGACGCAGTCTCGATAGTCACTCCCGATTTCGCCCACCCGCCGATGGTCGTGGCGGCGATAGAGGCCGGTGTGGCCGTGATGGTAGAGAAGCCGCTGGCCACCACCCTGGAGGAATGCGACCGCGTGGGGCGGGCGCTCGCGAAGAACCCCGTCAAGTTCATGGTGGACTTCCACAACCGCTGGAATCCGAGCATGGTGAAGTTCAAGAACGCCATTGAGAGGGGCGAGGTGGGAGAGGTGCAGATCGCTTACTACAGGCTCAACGACAACATCTACGTCCCCACGGAGATGCTCTCCTGGGCGGGCCGCTCCACTATCAACTGGTTTCTGGGCAGCCACTGCACCGATACGCTGATGTGGCTCTTCGACGATGAGATCACCGAGGTCTACACCGTGCGGCGCACCGGAGTGCTGAAGGGCATGGGCATTGACACCCCCGACTCCTACCAGTCCATCCTGCACTTCGCGAGGGGCGCCACTGCGGTGCTGGAGAACTGCTGGATCCTTGCCTCCTCCCATCCGCTCATAGACTTCAAGGTGGAGGTGATCGGAGAGAAGGGCTCTTTGTTCTTTGACGGCAGGCCGCACTGCGTGGAGCGGTTCGGCCCGGATAAGGTTGAGTGGCCCGACGTGGTGGTTTGTCCCGAGGTCCACGGCATCCTGAGAGGGTTCGGAGTTGACAGCATCCGGCACTTCGCCGACTGTGTCTGTCTCGACCGAGAGCCGCCGTGCGGGTTCGAAGAAGGACGAAGGGTAACCAAGGTGCTGCTGGCGATGGACGAGTCAGCCGACATCGGCAAAGCGGTGAAGCTGGCAGAATGAGCGAGTCCGAATGGCGGATGACCGGCGGTTCCGGTTCATCTCCCCCAACAGGCAGTTACGTTCGGGGTGAGAGGCCTGTTTGACCTTGGGCGGGGAACATCTATCGCGTACGGCTGACGCTTGAGGTTGCTGACCTTGTCGCGCCTTGCCTCAGTCTTCTGCGCCGGGCTGTTTGTCTTTTTGCCCCGCCTTCTCCTGGGCCTCGCTTACTGCCTTCAGTATCCTCAGGTCCAGGTCAAGCGTGGGCTGAAACTCCCGCAGGCCGCGGATTTGGTCAATGAATATCTGGCATTCAAGCTGGTCCGCGTCTATGTCTCGCTGCTGAGGAAGCTCGATGACTTCCTCTCCCTTGAGTAGCCGCTTGGGCAAGTCCACTGCCCACTGCACAGTGCCCTCGGTGCCGATGACCGTGCCCGCCTCCACACAGGGGATGTCTTCGCCGGTTCCATAAGTCAGCTTCGCCTCTCCGCCGTCAGCGAATCGGACCCACATCGTGGCTACGTCCAGCTTGCCTCGTCGGATGTACCGCCCATCCACCTCCACGGCATCGCCGAATGCCTCGAAGAAATCTATGGCCGCGTACGGGAGGAGAGAAAAAGCGCCGCCACTGAGTGCGAAGTCGCG
>JAUWZH010000225.1 GCA_030615435.1 Candidatus Brocadiaceae bacterium
GGCAACTGGATTCTCGCCGCCGCCCTCGTGCTTCCCATCGGGGGTGCTTACCACCACCTGCGCTTCCGGCAAAAGTCGCCGTGGCACCTCCGGAACCTGCTCGGCGCGCCGGTGCGCCGATGTCGTGTCCGGGGGACGGTGGTCAGGGAGCCCGAACCGATGGTGTGGGAGCGTCTCTTCCAGGACGATAAAGTGCCGGAGAGGCGCTGGCGCTGCCGGGTCAGGGTCGCCGCCCTTTCGGCCGGCGCGGGCGAGTCGGTGCGGGCCGAGGGCGCCTTGAGCGTCTTCGGAGGGGGCGAAAGGCCCGACGTCGAGGTCGGGGACGAAGTGCAGTTCCTGGCCAACGTCCGCCCGAACTCAGCCCCCACAAACCCCGGCGAGCCGGACTTCCGCAGGATCTCCGAGCGCAGCGGCAGCTTCGGCGTGGCGGCGGTTTCCTCAGGCCTGGCACTGCGGGTGCTGCGGCGCGCGCCCTGGTACAGCTCCCCTTCTGTGGCGCTGGGGAGGCTCCGGAGTCACCTCAAGGACAGGTTGATCTGGAAGGCCGACCCTTCGAAGGACGCCCTGAGCGCGGCCCTGATCTTTGGCGAACGGGGGCTCCTGACCACAAGGCAGGAAAACCTCCTCTCGGAGGCGGGGTCGCTGCACTTCCTCGCCGTCAGCGGGCTCCACGTCGGCCTTTTCGCGGCCTTCGCCTGGGGCGTGCTGCTCTGGATTCGCGTTCCGGTCAGCGCCCGCTCGCTGGCCCTGATTGCGCTGATCTGGCTCTACGTGTTGTTTTCGGGCGCACGCGTCTCGGCGCGGCGGGCTGGCTGGATGTTGACCTTCATGATGGCCGCTCCGCTGTTCCACCGCCCGCGCGATTCCATATCCGCGCTCCTCGCGGCGGGCATCTTCATCCTGCTGGCGAGGCCGCAGGAGCTGTTCACAGCCGGATTCCAGTTCAGCTTCGTGGCCGTGGGGGCGATTGTCTACCTCTTCCGACAGCTCAGGCCCGTCCTCTGGCCGTGGGAGAGGTTGCTGCGGCGCCTCGAACAGCCACCCGGCCGCTCGCTGGTGGAAGACCTGAAGTCCTACGCAAGGAGCTATCTGCTGCTGTCCGTGTGCATCTGGGTTGCCGTGGCGCCGCTGAGCGCCTACCATTTCCATCACTACTCTTTCCTCACGCCGCTCATCAACCTCGCGCTCTGGCCGCTGGCGATGCTTCTGATCGCAAGTTCGTTTCTCCTCGTGCCTGCCGTCGCCCTCGGTGGAGCGGCCGCCGCCCTCCTCCTGTGGTGGACGCGCTCGCTCAGCGGGTCCATAGAAGACCTGCTCCAGTTGGCGAGCGGCGTGCCGGGCTTCGTCACCTACACCCCCGGGCCTCCCCTGTGGTGGCTCGGGGCGTATTACGTGGTCCTCGCCCTGTGGGTGACGCGAAAGAGGCTGAGAGGCGGACGGGCCGCCTTTCTGGCCGGCGTGGCCCTGCTCGGAACAGGCTGTATCTGGACGGAGGCGAGCGCAAGAAGACCTGATAACCTCACCGTCACCGTGGTGGACGTCAGGCGAGGGCAGTGCGTTGTGTTTCGCCCTCCCTCGGGGGCCGTCATGATGTACGACGCCGGCGCCTCTGCTGCGGGCAGGGCTGAGGCAGCGGCCGGCATCCTGTGGCAGGCTCGCGCGCGCCGCATCCAGGCCCTCGCCATCTCGCACCGGGATTTCGACCATTACAGCTTCGCGCCGTTCCTGGCCCGGAGGTTCCCCATCGAAAGGCTGCTCATCCCCCCCCCGGGGCGCCGGCGAGGAGCACACGCACGTGGAGGAGAAACTACGAGGTCTTCCGGCGACTTACCTCCACTTCATCGAGGAGGCAAAGCTCGTGGGAGAGGACATGGAATGCGTCGCCCTCCATCCGAACGAGCGTTTCCTCGCCGAGTCGCCCGTCACGAAGAACGACCGTTCGCTCGTTCTGATGTGCACGTTTCGCGGCTGGAGGATCCTGCTGACGGGGGACATCGAACGGGCAGCCCTGCGCAGGCTCACCGCCGACTACGGTCGTGGGCTGCGGGCCGACGTCTTCCTGCTTCCGCACAACGGCAGGTGGGAACCAGGCTTGCGTGAGTTCACCGAATTGGTCAGGCCGAAGGTGGCCGTGGCAAGCTGGGAAGAGGAAGTGGACCGCCGCACCGGTCTGATGCTGGAGGATCTCGGCGTCCCCCTCTGGACAACCGCGCAGGAAGGGGCCATCATTATGAACTTCGGTGACGAGGGACTTGTGTTGTCGGGCTTCGCGTCAGGCCGGCGCGAGCGGCTGACGCTTTCCGGCAGCGCCTCTGCCAGGCCCCAGTCCGGAACCCAAACCGTCGGAGCCGATCCTTGATGAAGTCTGTCATCTTCAAATGGCTGGAGAATCGCCGGACGCTCTTCGGAGTGCTCGCGCTGGTCGTGCTCATCCTGTTCGTGAGCGACCTGAACGCCTATGACCTCTGGTGGCACCTGAGGGCGGGGGAGGATATCGTTCGCACAGGGCGAGTGCCGCGCGTGGACCCGTTTTCCTTCACGGCGGCGGGCAACCCCTGGACTTACCACTCGTGGCTGGCGGGGGTGGCCTTTTACGCCGTGCACGCACTGGGCGGCGTGGGCGGACTCGTCATGCTGCGCGCAGTGCTGACGGCCACCAGCCTGTTGCTTGCCTGGGCGGCGGCGAGGAAACGCGGTGTCGGGGCCGCGCTGGCGTCCATCCTCGTCCTGGCGGCGGCCTATCAACTCAAGACGCGAGCCCTCACCCGTCCCTTTCTGTTCTCTTTCGTGCTTCTCATGGTGTTCTACATCCTGCTGCAGGGCGCATTCGAGCGTTCCGGCTCGAGGGGGCAGACGCGGGCGGGCCGGCTGGGTCGGGAGAGGTGGTTCCTGTGGGGCGGGGGCGGACGGCTCATCTTGCTGCCCTGCCTGATGCTGCTCTGGGCGAATCTCCACGCGGGGTTCCTCGTCGGGCTGCTCGCCATCGGAGCCTTCGGGGCCGCCGAGATGGTTACCCTCGCCGCTCGCAATGGTGCTGTGCCTTACGCCAGGAAGCTCATCACGGGCGCGGAGGGGAGCCGCTTCCGTGCGCTTCTCGCCACAGGGGTCCTCTGCCTCGCAGCGAGCCTGCTGACCCCCTATGGCCCGGGCACCCTGCTGTATACCTTCCGGCTCTTCGGCGAGGTAAAGCTCATCAGTGCCATAGGCGAGTGGCAGCCGATGCGCTTCGAGATGCCGTTTGCGCCCTTCTGGGCGCTGCTGGGGCTCACCGTTCTGGTCCTGGCCCGATCCGCTGCCCTGTGCCGGGCCGGCGGAGGGCTGCGGGAGCAAGCCGGGCAGTTCTGCGCGGACGCCTTCCTGATGGCAGGTTTCGGCCTGATGGCCGTGACCTCGGTGAGGAACCTGGCGTGGTTCGTGCTGCTCGTGCCGCCGGTAGTGGGGTATCACTTCGCCGGTGCCCGGTGGACCGCGGAGCCTGCCGCCCGGGGAGAGCGGAACGCCGCAGGGAAGCGGCGCCTGCACGTGTGCGCATTCTACGCACTGAGCACCGTGCTCGTGTTTCAGCACCTCTTCGGCGGCGGTTTCGGCCTCGGCGTCTCAGAAAAGCGCCTCCCTGTGGGCGCCTGTGACTATCTGGACCGCGCGCCGCTGAAGGGCCGGCTCTACAACGTCTACGAATGGGGCGGCTACTTGATCTGGCGCTTCTGGCCCGACCGAAAGGTCTTCATTGATGGCCGGTGTCTGGTTTACCGGGACAGGGGCATTCGCCGGGCCGTTTCGGTCGCCAGGGGGAACGAGGGATGGCAGGAAATCCTCGAGGAGCAGGGGGTGAAGGTGATTCTGGTCCCCTCCCACGGGCGGGACAACGCGCATTTCTTCCGTTCCGGCCGGTGGCACTGCGTTTACTGGGACGATACGGCGCTTGTGGCGGTCCGCGATCCGGTCCCCTGGGCGGACCTGCCGGGCGTCGAGCACTTCGAGTTGTCCAACCCGGCCATGTTCGATGAGCGCCTCGAAGACACCCATCCCGCGGCGGTGCTGGCAGAGGTGGACCGTGTCCTGGCAAGGCGTCCCGAGTGCTGGACCGCGTGGACGTTTCGGGCGCGCTGTCTGCTCAAGATGGCCCAGCAAGGGGGAAAACAAGAGGGAAGGCAGCTCGCGCAGGCCCTCGAAGCTGCGCTGGGGGCGCTGGAGATCAACGACAGGCGGCCGGAGACCTGGCGCGCGCTGGCCGAGTGTTACCAGGCTGCCGGTCGGCAAAAGGAGTCACGGCGAGCGCTGCGCCGCGCCAGAAAACTGGAGCGCAGCAGCCCGTAGGAATACGGACCCCCACTTACCTGACGCGGCGGACGCCGCTCAGCGCGGAGTCTGCTACTCCCCGGTTACTATGGTCGTCCACTCCGTGTAAACACCGAGGATGCTCATGATGTGATGATCCACCGTATGGATTCTGCTGATGCCGCTGCTTTCCATGGCGGCCTCCACGCTGGCATCACCAACAGCGACCAATCCGCATATGCTTTTCGCCGTTGCCGTGCCTGTCTTGGCGCCTACGCCGCTGTTGACCACTTCCGTGCGGACGTGGGGGTACTTGTAGTCGGAGTAGACCAAGCCCATCAGGGGTGCCCCGATGGCGGTGGAGGCGCAACCGGCCA
>JAUWZH010000265.1 GCA_030615435.1 Candidatus Brocadiaceae bacterium
GCCATTACTTCTATCGGGAGTTCTACTGCTGCGAGAGTTCCCTGATCACCACGCTTCGCCTCCTTCACCTCTGCGCCGCGGGGCGCCTGGAGTCGCTGGTGGAGGGCCTGCCCGGCCCCTGGCTCGCCCCCGCGAAGGAGCCCGCATTTCGTTTTGACCACAGGGAAGACGCGCTCTCCGCCTGTCGGACGGCGGCCCGCGCGGGCATCCAGATGTTCCCCGCTCCGCTGGAGGTCATGTGCGAATGCGATTGGCAGGTGCGGCGGCGCTGCGCACTCGCCGACATCGAGCAGGCGGAAGCAATCCGCGTGGATTACCGCGACTGGTGGTTTTGCGTGAGGCCATCCGGCACCGAGCCGCTGGCCAGGCTCTCCGTGGAGGCCCGAAGCGAGCAGGAACTGGAGACGAAGTTGGCCGCCCTGTGCGAGCTCTTCCATCCAGCCCCTGCTTCCTGAGACGGACCTTTCCCCAATTGTCCATCTTCTTGACCGTCGGAACGTGTCGGCCTGGAACGAAGGGGCCGCGCAGCCTCCAGGGGGGACTTCCGGAGGGTGGCGGCGGCTAAACTTCCATTACTCGCCGCACGGCGCGGACGACCTCCGGCACGTTGGGCAGGACCATCTGCTCGGCGCTGGGAGCGCACGGTATGGGCAGGTCCTTTGCGCCGACCCGCGCCAGCCCCCCGTCGAGGTCCCACAGGCAGTTCTCGGCCACCGCCGAACAGAGCTCCGCCATCACGCCGCCGGTAATCACCCCTTCCTCCAGGAACACGGCTTTGCCGGTCTTTCGGACCGAGGCGAAGACGGCCTCCGCGTCGTAGGGCTTGAGGGTAACCAGGTCGAGAACCTCCACGCCGACGCCCTGCTTTGCGAGGATGTCGGAGGCCCTCAGGGCGAGCCTGACGCCGAGGCCATAGGTGACCACCGTCACGTCGGCCCCCTCACGGACGAGGCGTGACTTCCCGATGGGCAGGTCCTCCCTTGCCTCTTCGCCGCCGTCGAGGCGCTGGTCGTAAAGCAGCTTGTGTTCGAGGAAAAGCACGGGGTTGTCGTCGCGGATGGCCCGGCGCAACAGCGCTCCGGCATGTGCAGGGTCCGACGGCACGACCACCTTCAGGCCCGGCACGCTCATGAACCAGGAGGCCAGCGACTGGGAGTGGCTCGGCCCGTAACCCCGGTAGCCGCCGTACGGGGTGCGAATGACAATGGGCACTGAGAACTGCCCGGCATACACGTAGTGGATCTTGGAGGCGCTGTTGACGATCTGGTCCATTGCCAGGGTGATGAAGTCCATGAACATGATTTCCACCACCACCCTGTGACCGCCGAGGGCCGCCCCGACTGCAACGCCGGTGTAACTGTTCTCGCTGATTGGAGCGTTCAGGACGCGTTCGGGGAACAGACGATACAGGTCCGAGGTGACCGCGAAGGCGCCGCCGTAGTCACGGATGTCCTCGCCGATGAGAATGACCCGTGGGTCGCACTCCATCTCTGCGCGCAGGGCCCAGTAAAGTTCCTTCCGGAATGTGAGCGGTCGGGCTTTGCTCATGGGCCGGTGTCAACCTTCCTGTACGGGGGGACCAGAACCTGCTGCGGAGCCGGTTCTTCGGCGGCCTGAGCTTGCTCGTAGGCCCGCTCGATCCTCTGCGCGGCCCGCCGCTCGAGCTGCCGCAGTTCGTCTTGCCTCAGGCCCCGGGAGATCAGTCTCTCCCGGTAGGAGGATATGGGGTCTCGCCGGCGCCAACGCTCCTCCTCCTCGCGGCTCCGATAGACCAGCCTGTCGCTCTTGGAGTGCCCGCAGAAGCGGTAGCATTTCGCCTCTACCAGGGTGGGGCCTTCGCCCGCCCGCGCTCGCCGGAGCGCGACGCCGACGCCCTCCCGCACCTCGTCCACGTCCATCCCGTCCAGGCGCATCGCTTCGAGGCCGTATGCGGCGGCGCGGTCTGCCACTTCGCTCACTCTCATGCTTTCCCGGATCGGCGTGCTCATGGCGTACAGGTTGTTCTCACAGATGTAGACGACCGGCAGGTTCCAGATGCTCGCCATGTTCAGGCTCTCGTGGAAGGTCCCCTGGTTGGCGGCCCCATCCCCGAAGAAGCACAGCACCGCCAGGGCGGTCTTGTCCAGTTTCTGGCTCAGCGCCAGGCCGGTGGCGATGGGGATTCCCCCGCCGGTGATCCCGTTCGTGCCGTAGAAGGCCAGGTCTCTCGAGCACAGGTGCTGCGAGCCACCGCGTCCCATGCAGGGCCCCGTCACTTTGCCGAGCAATTCGGCCATGAGCGCTGCGGGGTCGGCGCTGCGGGCCAGGAAATGCCCGTGCCCGCGGTGAGTGCTCACGATCGGGTCCGTCCTCTGCGCCGCCGACACCGCCCCAACCGCACATGCCTCCTGGCCGATGCACAGGTGTGCGGTGCCGTGAATCTTCCCCTCCTGAAACAAGCGGGCGATCCGCTCCTCCAGCAGGCGGATCATGAGCATCATCTCATACCGCCCCGCCGGAAGGGCGAGGTTCGGCGCAGTATCGCTCATCGGCCGGTCTCCATTTCGAAAGGGAGCTGCCTGCGCGCCAGCAGAAACAACCTTCAGGTTAGCAGCGACCACGTTCCGTCTCAAGGGAATCCGCCCGCCGCCCCGCAAGACGATCGGCGGGAGCGGGCAGATTTGGGAACTGAGCGCGCCCGACGGCGGAAAATCCTTGCAATGGACCTCCGCGACTTGCATAATGGTATGGATAGGGCACGGTTAGGGCACGTTTGCGGCGCAGGTGAGGCAAAAACGAGGTGGAAAACGAGCGAAATATTGGGCGAACGGCGGCCCTGGTCGTCGTTGCGTTCCTGGCCCTGGCGGCGTTGCAGTTGTGGTGGAATCGCTCGGAGAAGAATGGCACCGCCGACGAGCGGGACATGAGGGTGGCCCCGACTCAGATCGAGGCTGAGGACCAGCATCTGGAGATTGGCGCCGGCAAGCCCGGCTCGCAGTGGGAACGTCCGGAGGTGCGCCGGCGAGAAATGCAGCGTTTGCTCAGTTTGCTGTCGAACGCCCCTGGTGATTCCGAGAGGCGCTCGGCCGCCCTGCGCCTGCGTTACCTGGCGGACGAAAGCGCGGGACCAGCCCTGGTCCGTTTGCTGAACGATAAGGACGGGGTCGTCGCCCAGCGCTGCGCCGAAACGCTGGTCCGTCTCTGGCAGCGCTCTGATTCGCCGAGGGTCAATCAGTTCTTCCGGCAGGGGCTCGAAGCCTACGAAGCGGGCGACTACGAGAAGGCTCTGGAGCTGTTCGACGCCTGCGCCAGCCTCGATGCCGACATCCCCGACCTGTATCGTCTGCGGGCGGAGATTTTCCTTGAGATGGACCGGACTGGCGAGGCCCTGAAAGAGTGCAGGCGGGCATTGCGCCACAACGAAGACAACTTCCTGGCCCACTGCGCACTGGCCAAGTGCTACCGGGACATGCGCGACGGGGAGGCGGCCCTGGAGAGCGTCAACAGGGCGTTGAGCATCTACCCGGGCTTCGAGGCGGCCAGGCAGCTCAGGAAAGAAATCCTCTCCCTCCAGCGTGCCGGGGAACTGTAGCAAGGGCGGTCGGACCGCCCTGCTCACGCGTGCATCCCATTCCTCATCCGAGCGCTGTGCGAGTGGCGATTCGCTTCCATTCTCATCGGCGCCGGAAAAGGCGCGTGCAGGCGACGCTCACCAAGCAAGGCTTGCCGGTTCACAAGTTCTTCAATCTCTTCGCCCCCAACGTGCCGGTCTCCGAACAAGATGAAGGGCCTTAGCACCTTTGGGTGGCCGGGGCGTGTCGCCTCAGACGTTCGGACAGACAACGCCCGACAGCATGACGTTCATCGGCCTTCGGCGGGCTCGCTTTGCCCGAAG
>JAUWZH010000038.1 GCA_030615435.1 Candidatus Brocadiaceae bacterium
CCCGACATCACGATGAGAACTCTCCCGCCCGTGGCGCACATATGCCCACGCCCGATAGGAGGAGACCCCGACCCCGAGACCGGCGGCCGAAGAGGCCGGGCCTGTTACATTATAGCGTCCGCCCGCCCGACAGGCACTGCGGCGGATGGCCCCTCCTGAGCTTGCAATGGCATGTTCCGATGGCTATAGTTAGTAATTATGTGCAGCGGCCGCGGGCAGAGCCCTGCGTGGACGAAGCCTTTGCCTACGACAAGGACAATCCGAATGCGGGTCATCATTACCCGACCCCCCTTCACAGACCCGAAAAAGGGGAAGGAGAGGTTGACGATGAGAGCGAAGGGCAGCACGAATAGATTGGCGGTGGCAGTCCTGGCGGCTGGCCTCCTGATGCTGCAGGGGCTGCTCTATGCGCAGACCAGGCCTTTCGAGCAGTTGGTTCCCGAGGACGTGACAAGCTTCGCGAGCGTGCGCAATTACCGGGCACTGGTCGAGAAGCTCAAGAACACACCCTACTACGCCCTGACGCGCGAGCCGGAGGTGAAGGCGCTCGTCGAGCAGATCACCGGGAAATTCAGGCAGCAGCTCGAGCTCTCTGGCCGCAGCTGGGACATCAAGCTCGCCGATGTGGAAGGACTCCTCAGCGGTGAGATAGCCATGGCGAGCGTCAGCAAGGTCGAGGCTCAGGAACCGGGAATGATGGCGCCGATGGCTTTTCCCCGGATGCAGACGGCGATGCTTGTGCTGGTTGACGTGGGGCAAAACGCACCTGCGGCTGAGCAATTCATCGGACGGCTCTTGCGGATCGCAGAAGAAGAGGGCGTGCTGAAGCAGACCGAGGAGGAGGAGTTCCGGGGCCACAAGATCCGCCGCCTCACCTTCGATCCACTCGCCTTTTTCTGGGGCGGCGAAAAGCTCGAACTGGCCCACGACCTTACGGGCGACGAAGGGCTCGAAGAACTGCCCCCCGAGTTGCAGGAGAGGTTGCGCGAGCTGAAAGCGGCCGGCGTCGGGGAAGCGCAGAACGTCTATATCAACCTGGAGGGCAACGTCCTGGCCGTCGAGACCGGCGGCGACAGGAGCCTGCTGGAGCGCCACCTGGTGTTGCGCGACGGGGGCGAGATGCGAGCCTTGAGCCAGTCCGTCACCTACAGGCGCCTCACGGAGATGATGGATCCCGACAGCGACTACATCACCTTCCAGAACCTGGAGCCCGTCTGGGAGCAGTGGAAGCAGATGATCGGCCAGGCCTCGCCGTTCCTGCCCGTCAACCCGGTCCAGGTCATGGAGGCGACGGGCCTCCTGGGCCTAAAGGCTAAGGTTGACTCAGTGAGGATAGAAGAGGACGGCATCCTCAGCGAGAGCTTCGTCCTGGCCCCTGCCCCGAGAAGGGGCCTCCTGAAGGCCGTGGTGCCGGCCGGCAGGGCCAACGTGAAGCCGCCGGCGTTCGTGGGGCAGGACGTCTCGCTTTACTGCGGTGCCTACTTCGACGTGCCCACGCTGTGGGAGGAGGTCAAGGCAGCTATCAAGGAGCTCTCACCGCAGGGCTACGAGCTGATGATGCAGCAGATCAACTCTCCGCTGGTTCCGTTCCACGTCGAACGGGACTTGATACAAACCGTGGGCAGCCACTGGTTCGTTTACGTCCCCCGGGAGTTCATCAGCCCCAATCCGCCCAGGGAGATCAATGCCCTCCTCGCCGTGGAACTGAAAGACAGCCGGAAACTGGAGACGCGCTTTCAGACGCTCTGGGCCATGGCCCCGCTGCAGGCACCAGACAGCACGGTGGAGTTCATGGGCAAGACCATCTATCAGAGCCCTCCCGTGCCGCTCGATCGGGTGCCTGGCTTTGAGGTGGAGATGGCGCCGCTGCGTTTCTCTTTCGTGTTCGCCGACGGGAAGTTGATCATTGCCACAAGCACTGCGATGGCGAAGCGTGCGGTGCGCGACAGCCTCCGCAGTGAGAGCCCGCTCTTGCAGAAGGCCGAGTTCCGTGCGACTCTGCTCCACATGATCTCGCGTCCAGAAAGCATCTACTATATGGACCTGCGCGCCATCGGCGAAGCGGCCCTGAAAGGGGTGGAGAAGTTAATGGACCTTTCCGAGGCGAAGGTCAGCCTTCCGAGCTACGAGACCCTGGGGAAGTACCTCTACGTTTCGGCCACCACCACGAAGTGGAGCGAAGACGGCCTGCACGTGAAACAGTGGTGGGCCTTCCCGCCGGAGTAGCACGCTCCGGCCTGCGCCTTGTGAATGTGACTTTTTTTCTCGTGTCGGGAGCTGTGGATGCCACCGAAACTACTCATGGACCTCAGCAGGGTGAAGCTGGACAGAGTCGAAGCCGGTCCGGAAGAGATTCGCAGGTACAACCCCCAGCGTCACGAATTCGAGCAACTGGACGGCATCATCCATTTCGATCCTGACCGGGCGATCATCGTCGGCTTCAAGGACGTGGGTGCCGACGAGTTCTGGGTCAGGGGGCACATACCGGAGCGTCCTCTGTTCCCTGGCGTGCTGATGTGCGAGGCGGCAGCGCAACTGTGCAGCTACTATTACGCGCGCATCTGGGGATCGGAGAGGTTCCTCGGCTTCGGCGGGCTGGACAGGGTCAAGTTCCGGGGACAGGTCGTGCCCGGGGACAGGCTCCTCCTTCTGGCGCGCAGCACCGAAATGAGCCGCCGACGCACTATCTTCGAGGTGCAGGGCATCGTGGACGGCAGGATCGTTTTCGAGGGCGTTGTCACCGGCATGGCCATGTAGCCACTCCTTGCGGGAGCGCTCTGCGCCGCGAGACTTCATCGCCGGGCAGCCTTCGAGCAGCCCCGCATTCTGCATCGCTGCGTTTTCCATGAGTGAATTGCTCTTCGAGATCGGCACCGAGGAGATGCCGGCGTCCTACATCGAGCCGGCGCTCGAGCAGCTCGCCGGTGCGGTGGAGGCACTCCTGGCGGAGAACCGCCTCGCGGCCGAATCCGTGCGGGCCACCGGCACCCCGCGGCGGCTCACGGTAGCGGCCGAGGGAGTGCCGCCGAGCCAACCCCCCATCACGAACGAGATCGTCGGGCCGCCGGCGGAGGTGGCCTTCAACGAGGACGGCAGCGCCGGCAAGGCCGCCCTCGGGTTCGCCCGCGCGCAGGGCGTCCCCGTCGAGAGCCTCAGGGTCAAGGAAACCGAAAAGGGCCCCTACGTGGTGGCGGAGGTGGAGCAGGAGGGGGCGCCCGCCCTGGCAATCCTGCCGGGGGTGCTCCGGAAGGCAACCCTTTCCATCTCATTCCCCAAGTCAATGCGCTGGCCCGCGGGGGCCGGGGAGCCGGTGGGCGGGGATACGGACGAAGGGCGCCAGGTGCGCTTCGCGCGGCCCATCCGATGGCTCGTTGCGCTGCTCGATTCGGAGGTGATCCCCGTGGAGATGGCCGGGTTGAGGGCGGGGCGGACGACCCGCGGCCACCCTTTCCTTGCCCCGAAGGCCATTGAGCTGCGTGATGCCTCTTTCGATGCCTACCGGGAGGCGCTCAGGGAGCACTGCGTCATCGTGGAAATGGACGAGCGCCGGCAGATGGTGCGTGCCCAGATTGACAAGATGCTCGAGCCCGAGGGATTGCACACGGCCTGGGTGGACCCCCTGTGGGAAGTGGTGAATCTCCTGGAGCACCCTCACGCCGTGGAGGGCGGATTCGACGAGAAGTTCCTCGACGTGCCGGAATCGGTGCTCTGTGCGGCCATGATCGAGCACCAGCGATATTTCCCCGTTTGGGACGGCAGGGGGAACCTGCTCAACAGGTTCATCACCGTCGCCGACCGCGCCGCCGAGCAGGAGGATACCGTCCGGGAGGGGAACGAGCGAGTGCTGCGGGCGCGGCTCGAAGACGCCCGCTTCTTCTGGAACCAGGACTGCAAGAGACCGCTCGCCGACCGTGTGCCACAGCTTGGCGAGGTTGTCTATCTCGGCGGGCTCGGCAACAACCTGCAGCGCACCGAGCGCCTGGAAATGCTGGGCAGCCGTATCGCCCGGCTCATGGATCTGGGCGAGGAACAGGTTCGGCACACGGGTCGCGCCGCCCGCCTGTGCAAGGCGGACCTGCTGACGGGACTCGTTGGCGAGTTCCCCAGTCTCCAGGGCCTCGTCGGCCGCGAGCTGGCCCTCCGGGAGGGCGAGCCGGTCGCGGTGGCGGATGCCATCGCCGAGCATTACCTGCCCGCTGGTGCGCATGACGAACCGCCCACAAGCGCGGAAGGCGCGGCCCTCGCGCTGGCCGACAAGCTCGACGTGATCGTGGGGTGCTTTGCCCTCGCGCTGCTGCCGAGCGGTTCCCAGGACCCTTACGCCCTGCGCCGCAACGCGCTGGGCATCCTGCTCATACTGGAGGCGCGAAAGCTGGACCTGAAGCTGACGGACCTCGTCGAAGCGGCGAAGGACGTGCTGGAAGGCCAGGGGGCGCAGCTCTCCGAGCGGCCGCTCGATGTGCCCGTGGAGCAGGTCCTTGAGTTCTTCCGGGACAGACTATACCACGCGGCCGTGGAGCGACGGTTCGCGCACGACCTGGTGCGGGCGACCCTCTCCGTGGGCTTCGACCACCCGACGCCCAAGCAGGCGCTGAACTGCAACGTGCGGCGGTTCTGGAGCCGGCTCGAAGAGCTGGCCGGATGCGCCGGAAGGGAGTGGTGGCCGGCGCTGGTGGAGCTCGTGGACCGCACCTATCGCATCCAGCGGGACGCGCAGGGCCTCAGCCCGGTCGAGAACGACCTGCTGCAGCAGAACGAAGAGCGCGAACTGGCCCGGTTGCTCTCCGAGCATCGGGAGCCGCTCGCGCGGATGTTCGAGCAAGAACTTTACGGCGAGGCGGCCGAGCGCTACTGCAGCCTGTTCGCCAGGCCCGTGCACGAGTTCTTCGAAGAGGTCTTCGTCAACGTCGAGGATGAGGCGGTGCGGCGCAACCGCAAGTCCCTCTGCGCCGAGGTCTATCACCTGTTCGCCGACCGTTTCGCGGACCTCTACCTCATCGAAGCGGCCGAGGGAGACAAGTCATCCTGAGAGGGGAGGTGGGCCGCCTCGGGGGGAATGCTGTCGCCGATCCACTCGCCCCTGCCCGGTTCTGCTGCCGGGTCCTCAGCGGTGCCCCCCCGCCGAACCTACCGCCCCACGGCGCGCCAGCCGATGTCGGTGCGGTAGTGGGCGTCCTCGAAGTGGATCTTCTCCACGGCTTGGTAGGCCCGCTTCTGCGCTTCAGCGATGGTGGGAGCGCGGGCGGTGACGCCGAGCACGCGGCCTCCGTCGGTGAGGATCCGCCCCCCCTCGCGCCGCGTGCCGCTGTGAAAGACCACCACGTCCTCCATCTGTTCGACTTCCTCCAGCCCCGAGATCGGCTTGTCCTTCTCGTACTTGCGCGGGTAACCCCCCGAGGCCATGACCACGCAGATGGCCGCCCCGTTGTCCCATTCGATCTCGGCCTCATCGAGCCGGCCTTCTGTGACGGCGAGCAGCAGGGGGACGATGTCGCTCTTGAGGCGCAGGACCAGCGGCTGCATCTCCGGGTCTCCGAAGCGGCAATTGAACTCAAGCACACGCGGCGTGTCGTCTGAAATCATGATCCCGGCATACAGCACCCCATTGTAGGCCCTGTCCTCACGGTTCATGGCGTGGACGGTCTGCACGATGATGTCGCGCTCGATGAGGCAGAGCAGCTCGGCCGTAACGACCGGGGCGGGGCTGTACGCGCCCATCCCGCCGGTGTTCGGGCCTTCGTCGCCGTCGTATGCCGGCTTGTGGTCCTGGCAGGACGGGACCACGGCGATGGTCTGGCCGTCGGTGAGGGCAAGCACGCTCGCCTCTTCGCCCTCCAGGCACTCCTCGACCACGACCTGTCCTCCGGCCTCGCCGAACTCCCCTTCTATCATGATGCGGTTGACCGCCTTATGGGCCTCTTCGACCGTCCGGCACACGATGACCGCCTTGCCGGCGGCGAGGCCGTCGGCCTTCACCACGAGCGGCGCGCCGACTATGTCAACGTAAGCCTTTGCCCGATCGGTTGAGTCAAAGGTGCGGAAGGCGGCAGTCGGGACGCCGTGGCGCGCCATCAGCGTCTTCGCAAAGACCTTGCTGCCCTCGATGCGCGCGGCTTTTCGTGAGGGGCCGAACAGCTTCAAGCCCCTCGCCGCGAAGGCGTCCATGATCCCTGCGCACAGGGGCGCCTCCGGCCCCACGACCGTGAGATCAACAGCCTCCTGCAGCGCGAACCTGCGCAGGGCGGCGATATCCTCCGCAGGGATCTCCACGCACTCGGCCTGCCGCGCGATGCCCGCGTTGCCGGGTGCGCAGTAGATCTTGTCCACCAGGGGCGACTGGGCGATTTTCCAGACCAGCGCGTGCTCGCGTCCCCCTCCGCCGACCACGAGGACTCTCATCGGTGCCCGTCCCTCCCTAAGCCTGCAGATGGCAGTGAACACGCGGTGTTTCGCAGGGCCCAGACAGTATAGCGAGCCCCGCTGGTGCGGTCAAAGCAGGGGGTGCGGTGCCCGGTGCCGCCGGCGTCCGACGACCGGTGAAGCAGATGCACGGACACCGATCACCGATCATGGACCATCTCCGGTTTTCTCAAGAGCCCCGAGGGCGAAAATGTTTGACAAGCTCCCCACCTGAACCGTAGAGTTGGAACTCGGCAGCATGAATCTCTTTGGCGCTGTGTCTGGCTGGAAATCTCGTCTTTTGCCGTCGAGGCTCGCAAAGACGGCTGTCCGGTCGGGCAGTGATATCCGGAAGGAGCGGGAACCGCGTCTGCTGATTACGGAATGCCTGGAGAGAAGGGAGTGGAAGGTGGACATATCGCTCAGATATGGCAGGCGTGAGGTTTCGTTCGAGCTCGATGAGAGGCGGCTTGTGGAGGTCGCGGAGCTGACCCCCCTGCCTGCGCTGGGAGACGTGCGGGCATCGCTCGCCGAGGCGCTGGAGAAACCACTCGGCCCCGCACTGGCGGACGTGGTCAAGAAGGGCGACCGTGTGCTGCTGCTCACGGTTGACTTCACCCGGCCGTCGCCGCGGGCGCTTCTGGAGCCCGTTGTGGATGAGGTCCAGGCCCTCGGTGCAACCGTGGACATAATGGTGGGGCTCGGAAACCATCGTCCCATGAGCGAGGCGGAACTCCTGGGGCACCTCGGCACGTCGGACGTCTTGCAAAGCGATTCGAAAGGGCCGGTGTGGAGCCTGGGAGAAACGTCGTTCGGCACGCCGATAGAGGTTGATCGCCGCCTCGAGGATTATGACGTGCGGATTGCAATCGGTTTTGTGGAACCGTCATACTTGCTTGGCTTCACGGGTGGACGGAAGATGATCATGCCGGGGGTTGGGTCGTCGAGGGCCATAGCCCGAAACCATTTCCTGCTCCTGAGGCCGGGCCGGAAGCTCGGCGTTCTGCACGGGAATCCCTTGAGCGACGACGCCCTGGAATTCGCCCGTGCGGTTGGGCTCCACTGGATTGTGGACGTCGTGCTGAACCCGGATGACAGCTATGCAGCGATCCACTGCGGCGACATGGAGGAGGCAAATGAGGCCGCCTGCGCCGATTCGGCAGGGATTTATGAGTACCGATTCTCCCGGAACTCGGACATCGTAATCGTCTCGGCCGGGGGTCATCCTTACGATCTGGACCTGGTGCAAACGAAGAAGGGAATCGTTCCTGCGATGGAATGCGTGCGGCCCGGAGGGGCTATCATCGTGGTCGGAGAGTGCCCGGATGGCTGGGGGGCGGAAGGGGAAGTTTCGCGGAAGGCATTGGAAGAAGAACGCCCCGATGACATCCTCGCCGATCTGCGGGAGCGATTCGAGCGAAACGATTGCCCCTGGGAAAAGGCGCCGTGTTCGTGCCGCTACCTGTTCTCAAGAGCCGTGGCTGAATTGGGCTGCCAGGTCATCGCAGTTACTGGCATCAACCAGGACCTGGCGGACACTTTCGTGGGGGTGGCTTCTTCGATTCCGCAGGCGCTGAAGATGGCCGAGGGCAGGCTCGGCCCGGAAGCTACCGTCACGGTGATCCCGGACGGCCGCCGGATTGTTCCTGTGGCGTCCGAAGCATAGGGATTCGCTTATCACGAGTCCCCCGGCGACGGAGTGGTCCGGCATGCCGGCGTTGTTCGAAGGCTCCATTCGCGAAGGATTTGCCGATCTTCTGGCAACTTGGGACTATCCCGAGTAAGCAAAGTCGAATGCCCCTCCCCGGGACTTCTTACACAGAGAGAAACACGCCCGTCAAATCACGCTCTGGAGGTCAAACACAACAACCGCAACCTCCCCGAGGATCAGCGCCTGCTCCTCCTTGCTGAGAAAGGCGATGTTCTGGCTCGTCGCCTTCTCGATGGCAATCTCGGTGATCCGCCGGGCGCTGTACGGGCCGAAGGCCATGCCGCAGTCCACCACCGCGGTGGTCGGTGTTTCTCTCAAGATGCGAACCTGCGCGCCGGGTTTGGCCTTGCCGCTAAGCGACTCCTCCACGTACTGGGCGTAGCGAAGGACGCCGTGGGAGTCCAGGCCCATGAGGCTGGCCTCGACCAGCTCCTCGGCGACGGCCGATGCCTCCTCCTGCGAGGTGCCGCAGGCAAGGAACAACTCGCTCCCGATCTCTTTGAGCCGCTCGGCGCTGAGCATGATCGGCGGGGAGTCGGACTATGAGCCGTCTTCAGGCACGAGGCCCTCGGTTGGCTCGGGCGCCTGCGGGGGGCAGATCGCCGCACGAAGGCGGTCGGCGGTCTGGATCATGAGCCCAAAATCGCTCCCGACCTGCAGCCACTGCACGCCGAGGGAGAGCATGGTCCTGGCGTATTCGGCGCTGGGACCCATGCCCGCGCCCACGAATACTCCTCTGGCTCTGGCCTTGGCCGCAATTATCTCAATCGTCGAGAGGACGGTCGGATCATTGACCTTTCCCAGCATGCCCAGAGCGCCGGAGAGGTCCCATGGGCCGATCACAATCGAGTCCAGCCGCGGCAGCGACAGTATCTCGTCCAGCTCATCGAGTGCCTCGGGGGTCTCGATTTGCACGGCGATGAAGAGCTTCTCGTTGGCGTGAGGCACGTACTGCTCGCACTCCCAGCGGCCGTAATTCGATGGGACGCGCGGGCCGAAACCCCTCCTTCCCATGGGCGGATAGCAGCAGTCTTCGAGCACCCGGCGGACCTCCGCCGCGCCGCGCACCTGGGGGACCACGATCCCCTCTGCGCCGCTGTCGAGGACGGGCTTGATCAGCGACGCCGCGCTGCCGGCCACACGCACCAGGGCCGGCACGCCCCTGCCCCGCGCGGCGAGCAGATGCCCACTCAGCGTCTCGGGGTTCATCGCCGTGTGCTCCGTGTCGATCCAGAGGAAGTCGACCGAGTCGGCCAGAGATTCTGCCACCAGCGGGTCGTTGAACGTGACAGCAGCGCCGATGCACGTCTTGCCAGCACGGAGCTTCTCGCGGAAGCGATCAATCGCTGTGAACATCACTGCCCTCCTCCGGCATGGATGCCGGTCTCACACGCGGGGGGACGGCGAAAGCTTCGCCGAAGTGATACTCGCCGCACAACCATTCGACCGAGCGGCGGCCGTGGCACTCGGCCTCGTTCTGCGACGCCGGAAGGCAATCGCCACGTGCCCTCACGCGCGGGGAGCAACTCAGCGGTTCGACATGCTCGTCGCGACGGTCACACACGACGCATGATCGCCGTCGTGAGCACCTCCCGCTGCATCCTGACGCACGCATTTTCGGCGATTTTGCAGTGTCCTGCAAGTTCCTCGCGAATCGTGCATCTTGCTTCCGCCGGAGGCAGCGGATCCGTCAGATTGGGGGGCTGTCCGGCTTCATTGACCGACCGAGCGCGACAAGATACGATACTCACCTGCGGAAGTACCTCTCGAAGGAACATTACCCGGAGCATTCGAACTCCGGCAGGGCCGGCTCAGATTGATCCGCAGCACTGGAGGCGTGATGCAGCCGAGGAATCTCCTGCTGATCAGTCTTGATACACTGCGCTTTGACGCGCTGAGTGCCGCTCCCGACCGGCGCCTGCTCGGCGGGGATGCAGCGCTGGCGCAGACGCCTGCGCTGGATCGCGTTGCCTCCGAAGGGACTTTTTTCACTCGTGCCGTCACGACCGCCCCCTACACTTCAACCTCGCATGCATCCATATTCACCGGCACGTATTGGCCGAAGCATGGCGTGTTGGGCCTTTTCCACTTTCAGATGCTGGCGGAGGCCAAGCCACTGGCGGAGGCCCTGCGAGAACACGGCTACCGAACAGCGCAGAACGCCGGACGCGGATCTAACGACGGCGATATGTTCGAACTGGACAAAGTGGGGCTGAACCGCGGCTACGATCTGCAGGTGTTCGGCGGCTGGATGAAACCGAAGACTCTTGGGTGGTTGCGTGAGGCAACAGGCGCCGGCCCGTGGTATCTTTTTTTCCATACGATGGCCGTGCATCGTCCGTACGGCAGATCCCATCGGGTCTTCAGGGCACTGGTGCGGCGGGACATAGCCGAGGGAAAGCCGTTCCGACGGTTGAGACGGCTCTACCTGCGCAACGTCATAGAAGTAGACCGGCGATTTGGGAACCTCTGGCAACGGCTGCAAGAGATGGGCGCGCTGGAGGACACGCTCGTCGTCATTTTGAGCGACCACGGCGAAGGGCTTTCGGTCCACAGCACCATCCACTGCAATCCCGGCGGATGGCAAGAGGGAGTTTGCCGCGTTCCAATAATCTTCTGGCGCCCTGGGTTGGTCAAGGCAGGTCAGGTGATCGGGGAGCCCATATCCACCGTAGACGTCGCGCCGACGATTGTGGATCTGTGCGGGTTGGACTGGGAGCCTCATCTGGGGTTCGATGGAACCAGTGTGGCCGGCGTTGTCCGGGGGGAAAAACCGGCCTCCGCACTGAAAGGCAGGGAATGCTTCTTCTTCGCGACCATGCGCAGCGGGCCGGACGTGCCTCCTATCATGCGTGGCATGGTCAAGGGCACGACGAAGTACGTCTCGTTCGCACAGGTGCTGCCGGAGCAATGGCGTGATCTCAGGAGAAAGTATACGGAGGCCCTCCGCAGCCGCAAGAAGCAGAGTCGCGCTTACAACATGCGTCAGCTCCTCGAACGCTACGACCGAGGAGAACTTGAGCTGCTCCTGGACGTGGCAAACGATCCGAAGGAGCTGCAAAACATGGCGGGGGACAATCCGGATCTGCTCGATACGTTACGGAGCGTGATGAACCAATGGTACGACGACAACCATCCCTCGGCCAGTACCAGGCCTGTGGCAATGGATGAAGCGGAGCGGAAAGAAGTGAAGAGGCGTCTGAGGCAGCTCGGCTATCTTGAGTAGAAATGACTCGACCTCTTCAACGTGTTGGTCTGCGTTCACATTGCCTTGCCAAAGCAACGGGCCGGGGCTCGTAAGTCCCGACCCGGTTTGCGGTTGGGTGGTACCCCCTCAGGGACTCGAACCCTGGACCCACGGATTAAGAATCCGTTGCTCTGCCGACTGAGCTAAGGGGGCTTGGCGCTCAACTGACCACAGCACAAGTTTAGTGCAAGCAGTCCCGTCAGGTCAAGCGCAGCGCGCTTCCTGCAAAGGCTCTGCAAGAGCCCCTCCGAGGCCCCTGCGCGACTTGACAGCTCGGTGATCGCGCGCTATGGTCCATGGGTGCCTGGGAGCGATAGAGGGGCACAAAGGTGGAAACGCGGAAGCGAATCCTGCTGTTCACCGGAAACGGCAAGGGGAAAACGAGCGCCGCCCTGGGAATGGTCCTCCGGGCAAGTGGCCACGGGTTGCGAACGCTGATAATCCAGTTCGTCAAAGCGGATGCATCCACCGGTGAGATGCGCGCCGTGCGCAGCATCCCCAACGTGGAAATCGTCCAGACGGGACTGGGCTACCTGCCCCGACCCACCAATACGGACTTTGCCGCCCACCGCGAGGCCGCCGAACGGGGGTTGAGCCGGGCGGCTGAGGCCCTCGCCTCCGGCCAATACCAGCTCGTCGTGCTGGACGAGGTCTGCTACGCGGTCTCGCGCGAGCTGCTGAGGGAAGAACAGGTGGTTGAGGCCGTCAACGGCGCGGCTCCCGGTTGCTGCGTCGTGCTGACGGGCCGGGACAGCCCCGAGGGATTGATTGCGCTGGCGGACACCGTCACGGAGATGCGCTGTGTGAAACATGCGCTCCGTGCGGGCCGCTCAGCGCAGAAAGGCGTTGAGATCTGATCGGACTGCCGCTGGAAGAGCCTGTCTCGCGACGACCGGCCCTGCGAGAGTCTCCCTACCATGTCCCGCTGCATTGTGGCGCGCAGGCGCTTTCACCGCGAGGCCCTGCGCCTTCCCATGCTGCTCAAGCAGTGGCCTTTCGCGCGGCGGCGTGATAGAGATCATCACGGTCGGTCAGTTCCACCAGTTCCAGGCCGGCTTCGTCGAGCATCCGCCGCAGGGCGGCCTCTTCCGGGATGGCGTCCTGCGCCACAGCGCCCCCTGTGTGCTCGTGGAACCGGTTGACCTGCTCCCGGCCAGCCGAGTGATCAATGAACAGGCTGCCCCCCGGCTTCAGCGCCCTCGCCACCACCTTGAGCCCCGCCGGAATGTCGTCCAGATGGGGCAAGAACCGATATGCGATCACCGCGTCAAAGGAGGCTGCTTCCGGCACGTAATCCTCGAGCCGGCAGCACAGGAACGAGACGCTTCCCGGACCACGCTGGCCCAGAGAGCCCACGCGTTGACGGGCGGCATCAAGCATCCTGGGGCTGATGTCCAGCGCCACCACTTCTCCACCCGCCCCAACCATCCGAACGAGCAGCGCCGTCACCTGCCCCGCTCCACAGCCCGGCTCCAAGACCCACATGCCTTCCTGAAGGCCCCATCGCCCGGACATCCAGCGGAGCTTTGCCAGGTCCTCTGCTGAGAAATCCTCCGAGAACTCCGCCGCCAGCTCATCGAAGAACCGCCGCTTATCGCTTGAGCGCCTCATCCGGCAGGCCCCTCTCATCCACTTGTCCCAGCGCGCTGATCCTGCCACAGCCTTGCGATCTCATCCTGGGGGAACACCGGCATGGCCGTCACCCCGCCTGGGCGCACCAGCGTAACGCCTTCCTCGGGCGGTCGCATCTGCCCCACCTCCGCGCAGGGAACGCCGCACTCCTCCACGGCGCTCCGCACCGCGTCGGCGCTCTCCGGCGCGACACAGATCAGGAGCGCCCCGCTCGAGATGACCCCGAGCGGGTCCAGCCCGAAGTGCGCACAGAAACTGCCGCCCGGCTCCAGGATCGGGATGCGCTCCTGCTGCGCCCTCAGGCCGAGCCCGACGGCCCGGGCCAGTTCCCACAGGCCCGTGGCGATCCCGCCTTCCGTGGGGTCGTGCATTGCGTGGACGCCGCCGGCCTCGCACGCGGCCATCGCCTCCCGCACCACGCTCAGGCCGGGCGCTTCGAGGTAAGCGGCGGCGCGCCGGATGAGTTCCGGGGGGAAATGCCCGGCGAGCGCCTCGCCCTTCTCTCGCGCCATGATGGCCGTGCCCTCCACCGGCACGCCCTTGGTCAGGAGCACCCGGTCCCCGGGCCGGGCGGCGGACTTGTCCACCAGGCGGCTGCGCTCGACCTCGCCGAGCATCTGTCCCACCAGGATCGGCCGATCCAGGCCGATGGTCACTTCCGTGTGGCCGCCGCACAGGGCGCAGCCTATCGAGTCCAGAGCCAGGCGTAGGTCAGCCCAGATGCCGCGCACCAGCGCCTCGTCCGTGCCCTTCTCAGGCAGCAGAACGGTCACCAGAAACCACTTCGGTCTGGCGCCGACGGTGGCGAGGTCGTTCGCGTTGACCTGCACCACGTACCAGCCGATGCGGTCGGTGGCGAAGGTGATGGGATCGGTCTTGGCAATCAGGTAGCGCTCCCCCATGCTGATGGCGCAGACGTCCCGCCCGACGGCTGGCCGGATGACGACACGCTCGTCGGCGATGACGTTGCCGTCGAGGAGCTCTGCCAGCAGCTCCGGATCGAGCTTTCCCGGTTTGAACTCCACGTGTTCCCCGCGCTCCAAACGGAAAACCACAATGTGCCCACCACGGGCCTTCGGCGGGCTCGCTTTGCCCGAAG
>JAUWZH010000275.1 GCA_030615435.1 Candidatus Brocadiaceae bacterium
CACTGCTCGACATGGTGGGAATTGCGATACACGGCGCCAACGTTTCCCGAATGTCCCCCGGTTCGGACGTCGCTATCCTGGGAACAGGTCCTCTGGGGCTCTGCTTCGTGCAGATCGCCCGAATATGGGGCGCCAAGATGGTGTTTTGCACAGACGTGTATGCCAAGACGCTGCAAGTCGCTATGGCGACAGGCGCGGACGTTTCCATTGACGTCAATCGTGAGGACGTTGTGGGCAGCGTGCTGGCGAAGACCGACGGCTTCGGCGTGAATGTGGTATTCGACACCGTGGGAAGTCCTGAAACGAACCGGCAGGCGTTGGGCATACTGGCTCCTGGCGGAACCCTGGTGAACATGGCCACCAGCACCAATGAGGTGTCTTTCAAGCTGACCGACCTCGGCGGCGAGCGCGCCATGAGAAGCTCTTCCAACTACTTCTTCCACGAGTTTCAGACGGCTTTGGATTTGGCAGCGTCAGCGAGGCTTCAGTTGGAGCCTTTCATTACCCACCGTTTCCCCCTGGACAAGGTTGTGCAGGCCTTCGACACCATGATCAACAAGCATGAACACGATGCCGTCAAGGTGATCTTGGAAACGGAAAGCAACTGATTTTGGTCTCTCTGTAGCGAGGTGGCATGCGGTGATAGACAATAACGCCGGGCCCGTTCGAGTCGCCCTGATCGGAGCGGGAATGTTCGGAGAGTTCCACGCAAAAGCGCTCCGCTTGCTTGAAGAAGCAGATGCCGCCCGCAGCGATCAGCGGCGCCCCGCGCGAGACATACCAGCGCGCCGGTCTCATGACGGTCAACAGCGCTCCTGCGTAAGCGCAGAGCCCGCATGAGATAGCCGCAAGGCCCGGCCCAAGCATCCACACGCGGAAGGGACTGGGATAATGTCCCGGTGTGGCGGCCCGCCAAACCAGCAGCACGAACGGAACGCCGACGCTCAGAAGGTAGAGCAGCACGCCCGTTGCCACTTTGGTCCCGAGAACCCGGAAGCGGGTTACCGGCAGCGTGAACAGCACTTGCCAGGTATTGCGGACCGCGTCCGGCAGTGTCTGAGCCAGTCCCAGGGCCACTCCCCATAGCACGCAGAACATCGCCATCATCTCCGTCGGCCAGAGCAGCGGCAAAACGACTGTTTGTCCCTCCAGGACCAGGCTGTACGTCGGATAGCGGTATGCTGCTTCCCTCAGAACGACTCCGCTGAGGGGGCCGAGCAGGCCGGGAGCCCGGCGTAGGAAGATCACGACCATCCCAATGACGAAGGCTATAAGGGCCCACACGAAGTTCTCACGCAGCTCCTTGGCTGCCAGCCGGTAGGTCATTGCTCCACTCCAGTGGGGTCGAGGGTTCGCTCGTGGCCTCTTGAGGTGTGGGCGATGAAGGCATCTTCGAAGTCGGGCTCCACCGTGGTGACGGGCCTGCGGGGGGCATTGGCTGGAAGCAGGAGCTGCGAAAGACGGCCGCATGGGCCCAGGAGAAACCTCTGCCCTATGCAAATATGTCAGTTGCTTTGCCGGCGGGGGGCGGAACTTCCGCCCTGCAGCGGGGACACCGAAGCGCTGAGAGAGGTTTCTTGCGGCCGCAGGCGGAACAGTGCTCCAGCTTAGGACGGCTTTCGGTTGTGAAATACGTTAGCAGCACGGCAAGCCCACAAGTGACGGCAATAACGCACCACAGCACCGTTTGCCACACCGGCACAAAGCCACGACGCGAGTGTACCCCAACGACCAGCGCGCACAGAAGGCCAAGAAATCGAGCGGTCTGAACGCAGCGGCAAAGGTGCTTGCCGAGGCCAGTGAGCCGCTGTCGTGCAAGGCCATCGTCGAGCGCACCTTCGAGGCGGGTTACTGGCAGTCCGAAGGCAAGACGCCGCACGCGACGGTCTACAGCGCCATCCTGCGGGAGATGCAGAAGAAGGGCGACGAGGCCCGCTTCCGCAAGGTCGAGCGAGGCAAGTTCGAGTTGGCCACGTAGCATCATCCCGCCTCCCCAGCCCCGGCCACCTCGGTCGGGGCTTCTTCTTCGGGGCCACCGTCTCAAAGGAAAAGCCCGACCGCCGGAGAGACAACACTCTCCGCGCAATCGGGCTTGATCATTCAACGCCTAACGGCCAGACCGTCCGGCTTGAGTCGTCAATGCCTTCTGACAGCGGGCATCACTTTTCGTGAACCCGCTGCGGCCTCACGGCAAAGTGGACGCCTCTGCTCGGCTCTCCATTTCTTCTACAGCATCTGCAACCTGCTGCTTGATTACCCACCCTGGCGTTGCAGGGTTGTCCCGTAGCTTCGTGAGCAAGGGCAGAAGAACCTCTTCCTTTCCGCGCGTCTCCCTCAGGTGCCGTACAGCTCCCCATCTGCGTTCCCAGAACGCCTGCCTCTCTTCAAGGCCATCCGGCGGGACCGGCGGGAAAGTCTTGAGGCTGTCCAGAAGCCACTGCCATGCCTCCGGTTCTGCTTCCGGCGAGTTCAGCCGCACCAAAGCTCCACCCAAAGACGTCTTAACCTGATCATCTTGCTCCGACCGAAACTCGCCCCGTAGCGGGTCCAGGATATCCTGGGAATCGTCTCCCATTGCCGCAAGTGCGTCGGCCAGGTAGACTCTCACAATTAGTTTGGGCTCAACCTGCAGTCGATGCAGCACGTCTGGTGTCAGGCCGGCGGCGTCAGCCCCCAGTTTCTCCGCTACGTAAGCAGTCGACATCCGAACATGCGCGTCATCATGCTTGAGACCGACTCGAAGGGCCTCAAGAGATTCTGGCAGCGCACTGCGGATCAGCGCGACTTCATCAGAGGATGGCAGCCAAATGCCGAGATCCTCCCACGAGGCGACAACGTCCGTCACAGATCGCTCCGCACTTTGTGGTGCGCCGCTTCCAGACGCAGGCTCGCGTTTTCTGTTCGCAAAAGACTCTATCCCAGCGATCAGTTCCTTCACTTCCTCTTTAGCTTCATTCGTGAACCATATGTTGGTATGGAACGGTTGAACGCCGCTCGTCTTGAACTCCACGTACTCATGATTGCCCGTTGCCTCGACAATACCGTCAACTTCCCCGCATTTCTGCATCCAATACGTTGTGACATCGCGACTGTAGGGGACGTTGGGGAAGACCAGGTCGACATGATTCAATTCTCCCTTGGCTACCAACGCAGCCAAGCTCGGACCAATGTCCGGCAGGTCATCAGCAACCAGGAGTCCTGGCGGCCCGGCTGGCTCGTAGGATCGCGGGTCTTCTATTCGGCTGCGGTATTCTTGGATTACTTCCCAGTGGTCCTTCTGGCTCAGCTTCAGCCCTATCACAATGCCACAGAGCATGCCGAGCAGCCCAACAGCGAAATAGGACAATATCCTTTTCATGACGATGTCCTCCAACAGGTACCTGTTCAGCTGCATTCGCTCTTACGGAGATTATACGCTTTCACACGAGCCTCGTCATCCGACATCTGCTCGGGCAGGTGCTTGTACTGCCAACTACGCCGGGTTTCGGTTTCGACATGTGTCACCTTACCGGACTCGAAGCGTATTGTAACCGTTCCGTAGAACTTGTCCAGCATTAGTCGTGCAAGGAACCGGAACAGCTTCTCACTCCTTGGCATCGGCGCTCTCCTGTGCGACCCCCCACGCTGGCTCCCGCCACGGGCTCGGCCTTCTGCCCGGTGAACTGCTCCCATCTGGAGACGATGATATCGC
>JAUWZH010000032.1 GCA_030615435.1 Candidatus Brocadiaceae bacterium
ATTCCGCTACCGGGTCAAGGTACTTCACCATCTGACGGATCTGGTGCTTCACTCGTTCAGGCAGAAAACGCTCCAGAAGTCGTGCTTCGTTCTCCAGTGTAATCGGGTCTTTCCTGTACGACTGACACAGTCCGTCGTAGAACCTCTTCATGTATGAGTTGCCGGACGCGTCTTCCGCATACTTCTGACAATCCCACGCAAAGGCTACGAAATCCACTTCTTCTATTGAGATGCCACCTGCACTGACGCAGTACTCAGCTGCCTTTGCCGGGTACGAGTGCGGAGCCGTCTTGACTCGGCAAAAACGTTCTTCCTCTGCGAAGGCGACGAGCTCACCCTCTTTGAGGAGACAGGCGGCCGGATTAGGCCCCTCGGCAAATACTCCCAGGATTCTCACGCGTCTGCCCTATGATGTGTCAACTGGCGACTTCCGACTCAGTTATCCGCACTCCCTCATCGGTCACTACCGCGTACAGTTCGGCCAGCGGGATCTGGTCGTAGGCGAAATTGAAGATCTCATCGTCCCGGCCTGGGGGCGGAAACATGCTCATCAGCGCCTCTTGAGGTCGCCACTTGGGCCTATGTTGTCTATCGAGGCACTTCTTGACTTCTGGGCTGTAAGCGAGATCATCCGGCCAGATATGCAAGCTTGGGCCACAGGCATATACGGGCACACTGGCGCTTTGGGCGAGTCGGACGAGCGCAAAGGAGCCGATCGTGTTCACTACGTCCTCACGTGTTACGAAGTTGAAACCCATTAGGACCTTGGTCAGACCTTGCTTCTGCAAGCACCGGAAGATGGACGCATGATGGACGAAGTAGACTTCCGGGAATCCGCTTTGTCGGAGCTCGCGCGCTTGTAGAGGACCGGTATCCTCTCCCAAGCGGTTCTGGCATTCTGCCACGAAGAGCTTCATGGATCTCTTGACCTCGCTCGGCAGTTGACGGAGTGCTCTGACGACCGCCGTTGAATAACCGTACAACAGCAGTCGGTCGTCCTGCTTGAGCACATTTTCCCCCATGATTGCAGCAATCTGCTCGATCTGACCATCTCTGGCCTCAACGTGTTCCCGCGCCAGTCTGCCGATTTCCTCCTTCGCTTTCTGATCTTCCACAGCTGATAACACCCCGTCAGCCAACCTCTTGCAAGGAAGCGGTCTCACACGGCACACAATCCTGCAGACGTTTGCGACTTTCCCCCGCCATGTCTCCTCGTCTGCAGCCATCTCTTTCCCCGCCTGTTCCTGGACGAAGCAGGCCAGGGCTACCTCCGTTTTCTCAGAGCTCGGCTGTCTAAGGACCCTCATTGCCAAGGTCGAGCTGCCTTCGAGAAGCTCAGCGGGAGTGAATTCTTCCTTGAGAAGATCTGTCAAATACCCTATTCGGAGTCCTGCCGCATGTTCCATAGCTAAACGGTAGTGAGTGTCAGCAGCCTCCAGAACGGCCGTACGGACCGCTTCGGCGTTCCTGAGGAATTCCTTCCCAGCCAGTTCTGACAAGAATCCGTGCGTTGCTAGCGCATACTGGAAACGCCACTCGGCCAGAGTTGGTAGGTCCTCCATGTCCACCAATGAGGTAAGGCGTTCGACCTCGGCACGTGGCTCGAGATCGAGATTGGCCAGCTCGGCGAGCTTCTGACACAGAATGACCGGTGCCTGCCCTCCAGCGCTCCGCAGCGCCTCCAGAAACTCGTGCACGCCCAAGCCCTCGTGTTGTTGACGTCGACCGTGATCGAGGGGCAGACCGCTTCCCTGATGGTACACTAACGGCATGGGCTCAAAGTTCACAAACGGGAACCTCTGTGCCCCAAGCCCTGTGAAGAAATGCTGCCTGTCAGGAGCTTCCCATTTGCTATGTAGGAGGTCACAGACAAGAAGGCCTTCCTCGCCTGCTGGCATCGGCAGAAAACCCATAGAGTCAGCGAGTTGTCTAACAAGCATGTCCCTGTTGTGAAAATACACTCTCGACCCGCCATAGTGCGCCGAGTTAGCAAGCAGGTACACCGCGTGGCGTTCGAAACGCTTCACGTTCCTCTCCATGAACTCCAACACCTGAAGGCCCATGTCATGGACAGGCTGTTCAATTGGAGTATTCGCAGGGATAACGAAGACGATGTTATTGGCCTCCCCATAATTGCCTGTGACATATTGTTCTGCCTGCTTAGGAGGCGACAAGAAGTCTGAGCAAATGAGGCATACCAGTGTGGCGTCCACTCCGTGCTTCTTCTCCGTAAGGATGATGTGCTCCCAGCACCTCCCCTCCTTCAGGTGGGGCTCCTGCCACGATCTCTTCATCTTGTCTATCCGGACTGCCCGCTCTCCCATCAAGACGACGCACATACTGCGCTGCTCGTCCTCTGCCTTGACCTCGAGCCCGACTTCGTTATATATGGGCTGGAAGTGCGAACTAATGGTGTGTGTGCCCGCAAAAATGATCATCTGGCTTGTATAGCGGTTCAGAAAGATCAGGAGTTCCGCCGGAATGGAGTACTCAGGGAAGACCGCCATGTTGACGCTCTTCTCTTTGCACGTATCAAGGATCTTCTTGAGCTTGGCCTTAAGGTACTCAAGGTATGACTTCCGGCTCGTTTCCTTCCAGCCTCTCACGTCGCCCACCAAGTCCTGGCGGTCTGCCAAGGACGCGCACTCACATACTTCGTCCAGAGAACGTGCTGCCTCCAATTGGCTCATATCCGCTGGATCGGCAACGATGTGATACGTGCCTTCCGAGTAGTAGGCAGGATTGAAATCCATCTGGATGACAGCTATTCTGAACGCCATTGGGCCATTCCTCCTGTCAGGCGTGCCTCACCCTGGAAGGCTGGGTCGAGAACAACCGAATCATGGCGAGGTCAGCCGTCGCCATGCCTAGCAGCGAAGGGTTCTCCTTGTGTAAGGGCCAAAGGCGAACCGGCGATTCAGTGGATATCATCGGCAAACTTCTCGTGCCAGAGAACGGATTGCCAAGAGACGGACGACACGAGCGGGCCTGTGGGAGTTTCGCTCCCTGTGGCCCCATGCAGTCTTACGACAAGGGGCCCAGCGACCGTCAAATCTTCCCCGTCGGAGCCTAAGTGCTCGTTTAATAGCTGGTAAAACTCCATTCTTTGGACCCCCTATGACTGTAAGGTTCAAAGGGCCCAACCCTGTTTGCCCACAGCACCACGCGCCAGTTTCAAACCCTCCATTATTTTCGCCATTACCGCCGGGTTCTCTATACCCTGCGGGCGCGATGACAGGGGTCGGGTGGCAGTCGTGGCACCGCGAAGCCAGCCATTGCGCGCCCGAGGGCGATATGAGTCGATCTTTCCCATTTTCGACTCGGGCTCCTGCACTTAGCCTGCCACCAGTAGTATACCGTTTATTCCAGGCTTGGTCAATCCTCGGAAGCTGCGCGTTCCTGCCCTCCATCGGCGCATCTCGTGCCTTCCGGAAGGCCGTCTACCGCCCTGTCAGGCCCCCTGACGAGCCCTGGGGCACACCTCACCTGTGGCTTCTCTTCTCGGCGTTCTGTCGGTCGCACTGCAAGCCTCTGGTGTTACGTCAGGGCGGTCGCAAGGTGCTGGATGCGACCCAGGATCTCGCCGAACAGCTCCCTCGGCACGACCACTTCCGCCAGCTGGAAGATCACGTGGCGCGCATGCTTGACGACCTTCGCGCCGATCTTGACCAGTTTCTCACGCAGCATCGTGAGCGACCAGTGCCGGATGCTCTGCGGGAGGGCAAGATGCCGCGTGCGCGAAGCACTCCACCCGCCCACGCCCCCACTCGATTGCCGCATGTTCGGCAAGGGCGTGGGAAGAGAGGTGCTTCTGTTCGAGACTGTTGTTGACCTCAGCATAGCACTTGATGACGGAAGCACCGGCGGCGGCGCCGAAACGCGGACGGTGATGCACCTCCCCATCTCTCTCCGCCAAGAGGAAAGTCTCAGGCCCTTGCCCGACTCATCCGGATGGGGCGCAGCCGCCCACGTATTGAGCCGCCTGACGATCCCCTCAGATTAGCATGCCTGCAAACGCATCCCGTGACGCTGCTACGCTATTGTGGCGTTTGCGACTCGACTTGCAAGCCAAAACTCGTACAATGGTGGGGCTCAGATTGGGGTCGAAGTTCGTGAAACGGCCTTATTCGGCGCCTCGCACGCCGGTAGGGCCAGGTACCAGGAGGCTGCAAGGCGTTATTGTGCAAACACTTACGCCAGACGCGTATTTGTTGTTATTTTGCCCGCACGGGTGTCCGTGCGGTACGGAATATGCACGGATACACCAGCGTCCCAGTGGCGGCCCTGCCCTTGATATGGCAGCCTGACCGACATCCAGTTAACCACGAGGGGGCGGTTCATGTCAGATATGGCTCCCCGAAAGCAACCCTCTACGTAACCATCGCACGCCCCCAGCACAGCCCCCTGTCCGGATGCTGTCAAGGCAGCGCTTGACAGAATCCGCCACCTCCCGATAGTATCTGCCTACACGTCTCATCAAGCAGGTTTCCGCCCGGGAGCACCTGATGGTTTCGGGACCAGACGAGATCATGACCATCGACGAGCTGGCGGTCTATCTGAAGATATCGAAGTCCACGCTCTACAAGCTTGCCCAGGAAGGGGGCCTCCCGGGCCAGAAGGTCGGGAAGCGCTGGCGCTTCCACAAGGGGGCGATTGACGACTGGCTCAGACAGCACCCCGGGCGATCCCGCCAACGATTCGGTGTGATTGCTGAAGGAACCATGAAGATCGAGGATGAGCGATAGAAATGGCCGTGCTTCTGGACAACAAGGGGCAAGGGAAGGTTGGCGATGCTCTGGCAGAAGGCATTCACGTGAATGCCCACCTCTCCATACTGTCCGGCCTTTTCTCCGTCTACGGCTACTCTGTCCTGAAGAAGCAACTCGCGCGGGCTGGTATCTTCCGTCTCCTTATTCCGTCAAACGAGATTCCTGTCGCGTCCGGAAGCGAACAGCCGTTTCGGGTGGCAGGCCTTGCGGGAAGCGCGGCGGACAGGCGTTCCCGCAACTCCTTGAACCTGGCGGAAATCGCCCGCGAGTGTGCGCGGTGGCTCCAGCAAAAAGCTGAAGTCAGAGCGGTCTCTCTGCCGGTCTTCCAGAATCTCTTCCATATTGAGAATCCTGACGGCAGCGCCATAGCCATTCACGGTAGCTCACCGTTCACCTCGGCAGGGCTCGGGGCCGTGCCATCCGACGGGTATGAGATGAACACCTGCTTCACGACACCGGGGGAAACGGCAAGCCTCCTGGAATGGTTCGACTCGATATGGTCGAACGCCGCGGCGACAAGAGACGTGAAATCGCGCGTAGTGGCCCAGCTTGAAACCATCTTCGCCAGCAAGCCCCCGGAGCTGGTGTACTTCCTGACGCTGTACAACGTCTTCCGAGAATACCTCGGCGAGCTTGAAGAAGACAAAATCATCAAGACCAGAACCGGTATCAAGAACACCCTCGTGTGGGGCAAGCTATACCGCTTTCAGCGGGACGGTGTACTCGGCACAATTGACAAGATCGAGAAATACAACGGCTGCATCATCGCCGACAGCGTCGGCCTCGGCAAGACCTTTGAGGCCCTGGCGATCATCAAGTACTACGAGCTCCGCAACGACCGCGTCCTGGTTCTCTGCCCGAAGAAACTCCGCGAGAACTGGACGCTTTACACGGTCAATGACCGCCGCAACCTCTTTGCGGCCGACCGTTTCAACTTTGATGTCCTCAATCATACCGACCTGACTCGACTTGGCGGGAAATCAGGCGAGATCAACCTTGAGACTCTCAACTGGGGCAACTACGACTTCATTGTGATCGACGAGTCACATAATTTCCGCAATAATCCGCCTCGCAAGGACGGCCTGACGCGATACTCGCGGCTCATGCGCGAAATCATCCAGTCGGGGGTGAAGACGAAGGTCCTCATGCTCTCCGCGACGCCCGTCAACAGCCGGATGAACGACCTGAAGAATCAGGTCGCATTCATCACGGAAGGCGTGGATGACGCCCTCTACAACTGCGGCATTGCCAGCATTGAGCAGACGCTTCGTAAGGCGCAGACGACATTCAACCAGTGGCTCCGGCTCGAGGCGGATGAGCGGACGACAGAGGGGCTCCTAGAAGCTTTGAACTTCGACTACTTCAAGCTGCTCGACCTGCTCACCATAGCCCGGTCCCGCAAGCATATCGAGAAGTACTATGACCTCGACGAAGTCGGCGCGTTCCCCGAGCGGGCGAAGCCAATTAACATCAAGGCCGACATCGATACCAAGGACCTGTTCCCCGAGCTCAGGGAGATCAACCGCGACATTCGCCGCCTCAACCTCGCCTCCTACGCCCCTCTGAAATACGTCCTTCCCGGCAAGCTCGAAGATTACAGCCGCAAGTACGACATGGAGATCGCTGGCGGGTCGGTATTCAAGCAGATCGACCGCGAGGAAAGCCTTATTCATCTGATGCGCGTCAACCTTCTCAAGCGGATGGAGAGCTCGATCAATTCCTTTGCGCTCACGCTGGGAAGGCTCCTCGCAAACGTCCGCGGCATCATCGGCCGCATCGACTCGCACGAGGAATCGGAAGTCGAAGAGCTGAGCATCGAGGATATCGAGGTCGACGATGACGACTTCGCCCCGTACCTGATTGGCAGCAAGATCAAGGTGCTCCTCCAGGACGTCGACCGCGTGCGGTGGAGGCAGGAACTCGAGGAAGACCAGGAGCTTCTGGTCAAGTTGCTGCGGGAGGCCCGAGAGATCGACGCCCCGCGCGATGAGAAACTCCGCTGCCTGAAAGAATGCATCGCTGCCAAGTGCGAAACCCCTGTCAATCCGGGCAACACGAAGGTCCTTATCTTCACTGCATTTGCGGACACGGCCGAGTACCTTTACGAGAACATTGCCGCTTGGGCGAGGGACGAACTCGGCATCCGTTCAGCCCTGGTAACCGGCCGCAGTAGTGGCAACAAGACCACGATGCCCAACCTCCGCAAGGACATCGCCACCATCATCACGTCGTTTTCTCCGCTTTCCAAGGAGCGCGCCAAGATCGACGAATCCCTGACGGATGAGATCAGCATCCTGATTTCCACCGACTGCCTGTCTGAGGGCCAGAATCTCCAGGACTGCGACTACGTCGTAAACTACGACATCCACTGGAATCCGGTCCGCATCATCCAGCGTTTCGGTCGCATTGACCGCCTCGGATCGCGGAACCAGGTCATTCAGCTCGTCAACTTCTGGCCGAACATGGAGCTGGACGAATACATCAAGCTCGAAGCCCGGGTCTCCGGACGGATGGTCCTGCTCGACATCTCCGCGACCGGCGAGGAGAATATCATCGAGTTTCCGGACGCCGGGAAGATGAACGACCTGGAGTACCGCCGCCGACAACTCGAACAACTCCAGAACGAGGTGCTGGACCTTGAGGACCTCGGGGGCAATATCTCCATCACGGATATGACGCTCAACGACTTCCGGATGGACCTGGCCGAGTACCTGAAGGGGCATACCGACAGCCTGGAGCACATGCCCCCCGGGGTTCTTGCCGTCACCCGTGTCGACGATCTGATAGAGGAAGAGGAGTTGGGGCCGGGTGTTATATTCTGCCTCCGCAACGAGACGGCAAAGGTAAGGACGGACAGCGCCCACGCGCTCGCGCCCTACTACCTGATCTGGGTTTCCGAATCCGGTGAGGTCCAGATGAACTTCACCCAGACCAAGAGGATTCTGGACCTGTTCAAGAAGCTGTCTCTCGGTCGGTTTCAGCCAAATAAAGAGCTTGTGGCCAGATTCGCCGCCGTCACGCGCGACGGGTCCGACATGAGCAAGTACCAGGCGCTGCTGGCTAAGGCCGTCGCGGCCATTACCGGCAAGGCCGAGGAGAAGGGCGTCGAGAGCCTCTTCCAGCGCGGTGGCACCGTGCTGACCAAGGATTCGTTCCAGGGCATCGACGACTTCGAGGTGGTCGCATACCTTGTCGTTCTTGGCGATAACGGGGAGAGCGCATGATCAACGTCCTCTACGATAGCATGGCCATCCCTGAGGTCTGCCAGCTCGGCAAGCGCGTCTTCAAGAAGCTGTTCCACGAGAACGCCCCGCTCGGCGTGACCGACAAGAAGGCGTTCCGCGAGGATGTCGATACTATCACCTGGCAGTACACCCTAAAGCCCAGCACGATTCCGATTCGGGCCTACGAGGATGAGCAGCGCGAGTACCTGGAGGTGGCCGTTCTTCAGGTGGACCTGAAGACGCTGAAGCGCACCGGCCGTATCGCGGAGGTCGTGCACCGGGCGATTCCGTACCCGCTGGTCATCGTATTCGCCTTCGAGACGGTGTGCGCCCTGAGCCTGGCGCACAAGCGGTTCAGCCAGGCTGAGAAAGGCGCTGTCGTCGCCGAGGACTTCCGTCTCACCGACTGGATCGATCTGTCGGCCCCGACGCCCGTGCAGAATGCCTTTCTCACTAGCCTCGCAGTGTCCGCCCTACCGCGTATGCATTTCTTCGCGTTCTACTCGGCCCTCGTAGATCGGCTGGTCGCCCTGAACTGCGCACGGCTGACCGGCGAGTACCGCCTGGAGTCGGTGGCCGAGAAACGTGCGGAGCGGCGCGAGCGGCTGGCAATCTGTCACGAGCTGGAAGTGCAAATCGCCGAGCATAGGGTGGCAATCAACAAGGAAACGCAGTTCAACCGCCAGGTGGAGCTGAACACGAAGATCAAGCAGTTGGAGCAACATCTGCGGCGCGATGCAGCTCTTCTGTAAGCAGAAAGCCGAGTTGATTCTGTAAGAAAAAAATGGTATTGTTTCTTACAGATTGAGAGCTATAGAAATGACACAATCAATTGCACAGACAATACTTAGCCGCATATATGGTTCCGGGAGGGGGTGGTCCTTTTCCCAAAAAGATTTTTCTCGGCTCGGAAGCCGGGCTGCCATCGACCTTTCTCTGCATCGTTTGCTGAAGAAAGGTGTGATTCGCCGGGTCATCCGTGGCATCTATGACTATCCCCGGTTTAGCAACCTGCTGGACCAGAAACTCAGTCCCGACCTTGATCAGGTCGCCCGGGCGCTGGCGCGCAAATTCGGTTGGCGCATTCAACCCAGCGGCCCCGCCGCTTTGAATCTCATGGGCTTGTCCACGCAGGTCCCGGGAAGATTCGCCTATCTGTCCAATGGCCCTGACCGATCCTATCAGGTCGGCAGCACCTCCCTGGAGTTCGAACATACCGCGTTGAAAGAATCGGGATTCAACTTGCCCGAGAGTGGATTGATCGCGCAAGGATTGAAATCCCTGGGCCAGGAGCGCATTACCCCTGAAGTCATCACGGGAATCCGGAACTGGCTCGACCCGCACCTGCGGGCAAAGGTCCTGAAAGACACTCAGGCTGCCAGGGGATGGGTATACGACGGAATTCGCAACATCTGCCGGAAGGATGGCGATGGATAAAGTGGCCTCCCTTGCACCGGCCGAGCGTAAAGATCTCTTTCAGGAGACTGCCACAAGGCGCGGCATGTCTCCCGCCATTGTCGAAAAGGACTTCTGGGTCTGTTGGGTTCTGAAGAAGATATTCTCAGCGCCGAGCTTGCGGAAGCACGTCGTCTTCAAGGGCGGAACGTCGCTGTCAAAGGTCTTTGGCCTCATCGACAGATTCTCGGAGGACATTGATCTGATCTTGGACTGGCGACTCCTTGGCTACGGCCTTGGCAATCTCGATCCATATGAAAACCTGTCGTCCAACACGCAGCAGGATCGATTCAATAGGGAATTCAACGAGAAGGCGGCGAAGTACATCGCTGATACGCTGTGCCCTCAACTCCCAGAGCTACTTGCGTCATGCCCTTCGGTCAGAGTCAGCATTGATCCCGATGACGGGCAACTCGTCCACATCGCGTACCCTGCGGCCTTTTCCGAGAAGTCCCTGCGCCCTGAGATTCGCCTTGAAGTCGGTCCGCTTGCCTCATTCGTACCCAGCAAATCCCACACCATCACGCCCTTCGCCGCCCAAGAGTTTCCAAACGTCTTCGACTCTCCAGGCTGCCCCGTGGTGGCGATTGCAGCCGAACGGACTTTCTGGGAGAAGGCGACTCTCCTGCACCAACAGGCCCATCGCGCCAACGCCATACCAGCGCGGTACGCACGCCACTACTATGACATGGTCAGACTCGCCAAGAGCCGGGCCAAGATATCCGCCTTGGCCGACCTGCTACTTCTCGAAGATGTGGTGGCATTCAAGAGCCGATTCTACCGCTGTTCCTGGGCGCGATATGAGGATGCGAAACCGGGTTCGCTTAGGCTTGTGCCGGATCAGATCCGACTGAAGGAGTTGAGTGCGGACTACAAAGAGATGGAACTCATGATCTACGGTGATGTTCCGCCGTTCGAGGAGATCATACGCGCCCTGCGCGAACTGGAAAACGAAATTAACCAACTGTCTCCCGGCAGTCCGCAGGAGGATGGGTAAGACATGGATAAACTCGATCCCACAACTGACGGGGCCACAAAGGACATAGTGGCCGAGAACATCGAGAAGCTGAGGGAACTGTTTCCCGGCGTGTTCACCGAGGGAAAGGTCGACTTCGACGTATTGCGCGAAGTGCTGGGCGACTACGCGGACGACCGGCCCGAGCGCTACAGCTTCACATGGAACGGCAAATCCCGCGCACGCCGCATCGCTCAGACGCCCTCTACCGGCACGCTCCGGCCCTGCCCCGAAGAGTCGGTCAACTGGGACACCACGCAGAACCTGTTCATCGAAGGCGATAACCTCGAAGTCCTCAAGCTGCTCCAGAAGTCCTACCACAAGCGCGTCAAGATGATCTACATCGACCCGCCGTATAACACCGGCAAGGACTTCATCTACCCCGACGACTTTCGTGACAGCATCAAGAACTATCTGGAGTTGACCGGCCAGACAGATGAAGAGGGGCGCACGTTTAGCGCAAACGCCGAAACCTCCGGCCGTTACCACACCGACTGGCTGAACATGATGTATCCGCGCCTGAAGCTTGCCCGAAATCTGCTGGCCGAGGACGGAGTACTATTCCTTGCCGTCGACGACAACGAGGTGCATAACCTCCGGAAGGCCTGCAACGAGATATTCGGTGAGGAGTGTTTCATAGGTCAGGTAACGGTGCTCTGCAATCCGAAGGGTCGGTCACAGGACAAGTACCTGGCAACCTGCCATGAGTATCTCTTGGTTCTCTCCAAGACCGTGCTGCCAAAGGGCGCGCTCAACGCTCCCAAGTCAGATGATGAGATAGCATCGGATTATCCGTTGAGAGACGAGAAGGGCCTATATCGCGAACTGGAGCTACGAAACACTCACCGGGAATTCGGCAAGCACAATCGACCTAACCTATGCTATCCGCTCTACGTGGCCTCACAGGGCGCGGTAAGTCTTCAGCCAGTTGAAGGTGCCGTTGAGGTAACACCAGACTGGGATGACGGATTCAAGGGCTGCTGGACGTGGGGCAAAGAAAAGGCATCTGCTGAACTCGACGATTTGGCGGCGAAGAAGGTCCACGGCAACTGGAAGATATACCGCAAGGCTTACGCCGCCGCACCTGGAGAACAGCCAACCAAGCAGCTGAAGTCCATCTGGGCTGAGAAGAAGCACCACACCGAGAAGGGCCAGAGGGTTTTCAACGAGCTGTTTGATACCAAGGACAAGATATTCCAATCACCTAAGTCAATTGACGTCTTGATGGATATCCTGTTGATGATTCAAGACCATGATGCAATCGCGCTCGATTTCTTCGCTGGATCATGCACCACCGCCCATGCTGTCCTGCTTACGAACTTCCGGCGAGATACGCAGCATCGGTTCATCATGGTGCAGTTGCCTGAACCATGTGATGAAAAGTCCGAAGCGTACAAGGCAGGCTACAAGACCATCGCCGATATCGGTAAGGAACGCATCCGGCGCGTCATCAAGAAGATCGAAGCCGAACAGGCCGAGAAGGCTAAGGAAGCAAAGGGCAATCTCCCCGGCATGACGGAGGACGTGCCGGAACTGGACCTTGGCTTCAAGGTCTTCAAGCTGGATGCCAGCAACATCAAGCCGTGGGACGCCGACTTCGACAACCTTGAGACCGCCTTGTTCGACGCCGTGGAGAACATCAAGCTCGACCGCACGGAGGCGGACGTGCTCTACGAGCTGCTGCTCAAGTACGGCCTGGACCTGGCCGTGCCCATCGAGGAACGCGAGATTGCCGGAAAGACGGTCTATATCATCGGGGCAGGGGCGCTGATTGTTTGCCTGGCGAAGGAAATCGGTCTGGACGTCGTCGAAGGCATCGCTGCCATGAAGGAAGAGCTGAAGCCCGAGGTGATGCGCGTGGTTTTCAAGGACTCCGGGTTTGCCGACGACGTGGTCAAGACCAACGCCGTGCAGATCCTGCGGCAAGCGGGTATCGAAGACGTGAAGAGCCTGTAGCGAGTGGCCGCATTGATGAATAAGAAGTTAACACCGAACTTCATCCAGCTTACCCAGGATGCTTGTCTGAAGGCTTTCTGGCGCAAACCGGCACTGCGCGCCTTCCTCAGGCAGGTTGGGATCTCGGCTTCGAAGCTGGCCACATGGCACGCTGATGAGACCAAGCGGATCTTCCTACAACGGCTCTTTCCTGATTTGCTGGCGGTTCGTGACAACAAGGGCCACGCTGCCATTCTCAAGATGGCTCGATCACTCGCAGAGATGAAGCACTTTCCAGATTTGGAGAACTGGGAAGACTCGTCAGAAAAGATATCCGCTGCCCACAGGGCGGTCGCGCGACTTAGATCGGAAGTGGACAAGTTGAACCAGCACGTGCGTGACACAAGGGAGCGGAAGCGGCTTCACAAGGAGGCCCGGGAACGTCAAGAGAAGGCGATTGCCGCCGGCCAGTCTCTGCAGAAGCTATCTGACAGCCTGAATGAGCTGGTTCCCCAGCAAGGTACGCAAGAAGGCGGATACGCATTTGAACGGTGGTTCTATGACCTTACTGGGTTCTCTGAGATCCCCGCGCGTCCCCCCTACAAAGCTGAAGCACGGCAGATTGATGGTTCCTTGACCCTTGACGGGACCACCTTTCTGATCGAGACGAAGTTCACAAGCGAGCAGACCGGAGCGCCAGATGTAGACACCTTCATGACTAAGATCACACGAAAAGCCGACAACACAATGGGGATACTTGTCTCCATGTCTGGTTTTTCGGCAGTTGCGGTCGAAGAGGCGTCTCGTGACCGGACCCCAATGCTTCTTATGGACTACAGCCACTTCTACAATCTGATACTGTCTGGGCGGATGTCGTTGCCGGAGGTGATTCGGCGAATCAAACGACATGCTTCTCAAACGGGCGAGGCCCTTCTGCCCGTCAGCAGGTTCTCAGGATAGATGCTTGCAGGGGACCGACGATGAAGATTCAGTTCGACCCGGACTTGGACTTCCAACGCGAGGCGATCAATGCCGTCGTAGACCTCTTCAAGGGCCAAGAAGTCTGCCAGACAAACTTCACGGTCGCTCCGCTGAGGCAGATGGACGGCTTGTTTGCTGGAATGGATCAGAATGACCTTGGCATCGGCAACCGCCTGCGGCTCCTGGACGAGGACATCCACAAGAACGTCAAGGCGGTCCAGCTCCGCAACGGACTGGCCCCCTCCGAGACGTTCGGGTCGATGGACTTCACGGTGGAGATGGAGACCGGCACGGGCAAGACCTACGTCTACCTGCGCACGATCTTCGAGATGAACCGTCTGTATGGCTTCACGAAGTTTATCATTGTCGTGCCTTCGGTGGCGATCAAGGAAGGCGTGTATAAGTCGCTCCAGATGACCGAAGAGCACTTCAAGGGCCTCTACGATAACGTTCAGTTCGACTATTTCGTGTACGACTCGCAGAAGCTCGGCCAGGTGCGCAACTTCGCCACCAGCGACTACATCCAGATCATGGTCATCAACATCGACGCCTTCCGCAAGAGCTTCACCGACCCGGAGAAGGAAGACAAAGCCAATATCATCCACCGTCCCCATGATCGGATGACCGGCAGCCGCCCTATCGAGTTCATCCAGGCAACGGACCCCATTGTCATTATCGACGAGCCGCAGAGCGTGGCCACGACCGACAAGAGCAAGGAGGCCATCGCGTCGCTGACCCCCCTCTGCACGCTGCGTTACTCGGCCACCCACGTCGATAAGCACCACATGATGTACAAGCTCGACTCGGTGGACGCCTACGAGCGGAAGCTGGTCAAGCAGATCGAGGTGGCTGGCATCGAGGTGCGGGACAGTTACAACAAGGCGTACGTCAAGCTTCTGAGGGTGGACAACCGGAAGAGCCCGATCCGTGCGCAGATCGAGGTGGATATCGTCCAGCAGAAGGGCGAAGTGGCCCGAATGAAGAAGTGGGTCCGCAGCGGCGACGACCTGCTGGAGCTCTCCGGCGGCAGGAACGTGTACGACGGCTACATTATCGAGGATATCTATTGCGAGAAGGACAACGAGTACATCAGTTTCACCAGCAAGCCGGAACTCGTGCGGCTGAACGAGGCCATCGGCGCGGTCAACGACGACGAGTACAAGCGGCTCCAGATTCGTAAGACCATCGAGGAGCACCTGGACAAGGAGATGCAACTCCGGCCGCAGGGTCTCAAGGTGCTGAGCCTGTTCTTTATCGACCGAGTGGCGAACTACCGGTGGTACGACGCGGACGGCAACCCGCAACCGGGCAAGTATGCCGTGATGTTCGCCGAGGAATATCCCCGGGCAATCCGCAAGCCGAAG
>JAUWZH010000270.1 GCA_030615435.1 Candidatus Brocadiaceae bacterium
CCTTTGCCAATGTTCGCACGCTCCAGTGCGTCGCGTTGGCTGGGACTGTTTGCGTCGTTCGCTGCACGATCCGACGTGCCAGTTCGTTGCGCCGCCTCGGCGGACGACCGCCCCGAGGGGCATCTTTACTGATTCCGGGCAAGCGCTTCTCAGAGAATCGCGAGCGCCAGCGCGCCACGGTGTGCTGATCTGTTGCGAGCTCCTTGGCGATGTCCTTGTTCATCATTCCTTCGGCAGCCAACAGGACAATCCTCGCCCGAAGCACCAAGCGTGCCGTCGTGCTGCGGCCGCGCGACCATCGCCGCAACGTCTATCCCTCTTTAACTCTGATCGAGATGGCACATGCTCTTCGCATTGGTTTCACCTCCGAGAGTATTGTACCAATGCAAAGCGTATAATGCACTACAATTATGCAACGCTACACTAGGATGCTTCGGCCCAGAGCAAGAGCTTAAGGCGATCGGCAACTGGGACGCGATTATCAGCAAGAGCGACGGCAGCAATGATTCTGGGCCGGATTCGGCAACTTACGCCAGCTCCTACGTGACAGAGGGGTCTTGTGCCCCATGGAACAGCCTCAAGATGGAAAAGATCTCCTGGGAAGTTCGTCCTGTAGTTGCGTTGGAGGGTCCCAAGAGCCTTTTTCGCTCGGTGCCCCTGCGTTTCAGAGGGGATTGCACACCGGATTCTGGGGAGCAAAAGCCCGTGGAGGCGTTCACTGAAACCGGCACAAGACATGCAATTCTCAATCAGACACATCAACTCCCGTGTGACAGTGCCATCTGATATCGTGAAGGATGGGATTCCTTCCGCCGCTACAATTGTTGGCGCCAAAGCTCTCTTGTGAGGAGGGAGGAGCCATGTTGGTGCTGCTTTTGGGCGTGGGCTTTCTAATCGTAGGGATCAAGGGCCTGACTGCGAAGGGCCTTCCGATCACCACTGAGCGGCGCTTGACAGGCCCGTGGGCAAAGGTGGTGGGAGTCGTCTGCATCGCTGCGGGTGCTAGCTGCGTATTGTTCTCTTTGGTCGGGCCCTTCCTTGTCCAGTAGTAGCATGCGCTGGCCGCAGAGAGCAGCGAAGCACACGGGGCTATCGGGTCTCCGCGGACCTCGGTGGCGATGAGGTCTGTAGCTCTGCACGACTACCGCAACCGCCTCATGAAGGTTGAGCACTCGGACGATTACGGCGAGGAGACGCCTACGTGGTCAACGGTGGTGGAGTATTACTATGACGGCCTGAACCGCCGCGTGGAACAAGACCTTGCTACAGGCAGGGATGTGATTTGCCTTTATGATGCTTGCCCGCCGGCCGTGGGGCGCGGCCGGCGACGGCGAGGCAAATGGCTGAGGGGTACTTTAGTGACCGCACAGGTCGTCCTGGCGACCCATTGGTCGAACGAAGCGGAAGGCGGCAACCTCGGCATCCCGTGGACTAACTTCCGCGTTGACTGGGGAGAGAGACGCTCGTTATTCCACTCGCCTCACCTCGGCCCAGTCGATGTCCGCCGCCCAGCCGGCGAGGACTTGGGAACGTGTCTGGCGTCCAGCGAGGAGTTGGAAGGCCAGACGGGATTCCCCCTCTTCTATCTCGACCTCGTGGGTATATTCGCGCCACTCGTAGTCCTCCAGTTGCAGCGTAAACCGTCGCGCTCCCGCCCGCACGTTTAAGACTGCCGGGACGTCCTTGGAGACGCGCCGCGCACGCACGGTCACGGCGTATCGCCCCGTCTCGGGAACCTGGATGGGCACGGTAGCATGCTTGGTCACCTGCATCATCCAATAGCCGTCCTTGACCGGCAGAGGACCCACATTGGCGGAGTTCGTCAGGTAGGCATGCTCGGCCAGGGATATCCTCTCGCCGGTAGGGTGGTGGCGCGACGCCCGCGCCCCCCGCTCCTCCCGGCGCACCGCCAGTTGCTCTTCCGTCGGAAAGCGCAGCACCAGGTCCTCGGCCCCGGCGGGCACCTCCCATAACCTAACCCACAGGGACCGGTCCGCCGATGGCACCTCGACGGAGTAGTCGCGCGTGGCGCAGCGCGTGTAATGCAGGCGCCCCAGGTGATCGAGCGGCATCGAGAACTCGGTATAGTCGCCGTTGAAAACTCCGTAGCTGCGAACGGGGCGCCCATCGCCGTCAAGGGCCGTGCACGTCAGCACGTTCGCCGCAGGCCCGGGGAAGCGGATCTCCAGCGATTCCTCTGTCACAGACAAACCTCTCAAATGGACCGGCCCGTAGTCAATGCCGCAAGCGTAGACCCGGCACTCCTCGCCGGACACCAGCCCGAGCAGTTCGAAACGGCCTTCGGTGTCACTGAGCGCCCGCGCGAAGGATTCGCCCGCCCAGCAGGTCATCACGATATCACCGAGCGGCCTCCCCTGCTCGTCCAGCACGCGCCCGGCCAGGCGACCGTCCGTCTGGAGCAGGGCGATATCCGGCGGGCGCCTGCCGGGCTCGATCACGCTCGAATGCTCGTCCGCCATCACGTGGCCCGGCTTCTCCGCGATCAGGGCGTAACGGCACTCCGGATCGATGGGCGCAAGCAAGAACAAGCCGTCTTCGTCGGCGACGGCGGAAGCCCCAATGCCGCACAGAAGATTCTCGTCGCCGGCCTCCCAGTGGCGGCGTGCCCAGACGACCGCGCCGGGGATCGGCCTGCCCTCCACCCCGACCACGCGGGCCGTCGCGCTGCCCAGAGCCCGGTCGAGCGGCACGTCAACGCTTTGGCCCGGTTGCCAGTCGGCCGGCAGACTCACGGTGCCGCCCAACGACATATCGGGCGCCATGGCCAGGATCCCCATCCGAGCGCCGGCGGCGGAGGCCAAGGATAGCAGCCTCAGTTCGTACCGCCCTTCATGATCGGTCGCGGTGAGCAGGGGCGGATCGCCCCCGATGGCAACCCACGATCCTGGGACCGGCTGCCCGTTGGCGTACCGCACCGTGCCGGACACAACGCCAACGAGCCCGGCGCCCTCCAGTTCAAGGAACAGCTCGTCCGGGGTCTCGCCGCTCGTCAGGTCCACCTTCACCGGCCGCAACCCTCCGGCCGAGACCCCATAGGTAGCCGGCGGCAGCCCGTGGAGGACGAACCGGCCGTCCTCGCCTGTCCGTGCGTTTACCACGCTCCAGGAGGGCGTCCAGGACGGAGGTTCGCTCAGCTTCGCCCTTACGCCGAGGCCCGCAGCGGGCGCGCCTTTCTCGCGAAAGGCCACCTGGCCGCGTATGTCGAGGGCGGGGTCGGTGCGCACCTCGCAGCGCGCGTTCTCTCCGGGGTGGAGGCGCACGCCGACCGTCGCGCCGTAAGCGCCGCTCGCCCGGGCGGAGACCTCGTACTCCGACGGCGCAACGTCGCGGAAGGTGAAACGCCCGTTCTCGTCCGCCTCCGCTTCGTACGACATCCCGTGGAGCCACACCGTGGGCAACTCGCGGCAGTGGACCTTCGCCCCCGCGATCGGCTCACCGGTAGCCGCGCTCACCACGCGGCCCTCGATGGAACCGAAGTGCGGCAGACGGATTTCAAGCTGCTCGCTGATCGGGCCGCCGATTTGCTGAAGCAGTTTTCCGCCACCTTCAGGAAGGCACCAAGGTCGTCGTTGTAGATCATCTGCCGGGTAAGGCTGAAGATCTTCCCGTAGGTGCCGAGCTGGTTGGTGGCCTTCTCCTCGGTCAGACCTCCGTGCTTGATCTCCCCGTCCGGGGCAACAGGCTCGAGGTCACCGACGTCGGTCAGGCGGTATCGCTCGGACTCCTTGAAGTCGTTCAGCTCTCCCTCGCTGCACAGGCGCGTGGCGATG
>JAUWZH010000357.1 GCA_030615435.1 Candidatus Brocadiaceae bacterium
CGGCCGGCGACCAGGTCATCCAGGACGGCCCGGGCCATGTTGATGGGGATGGCCATGCCGATGCCCTGGTAGCCCCCGGTGCTGCTGATGATGGCCGCGTTGATGCCGACGACTTCCCCTTTGAGGTTCACCAGGGGGCCGCCGCTGTTGCCGGGGTTAATGGCGGCGTCGGTCTGGATCAGGTTCTCGTAGCTGGCCAGGCCGATGCTGCGCCCCTTGGCGCTGACGATGCCCGCGCTGACGGTGCCGGCGAGGCCGAGGGGGTTGCCGATGGCGATGACCCACTCGCCGACGTGGAGTTCGTCGGAATCTCCCAACCTGGCCACAGGCAGGTCCTTGACGTCGCCCTCGAGCTTGAGGACGGCGAGCTCTGTGGCGGGGTCCGCCCCGGTGATGGTCGCCTCGAAGGTGCGCCCATCGGCGAGGGTGACCTCCAGTTCATCAGCCCCCTGCACGACGTGATTGTTGGTCAGGATGTAGCCCTCGGCGTCGAAGATCACCCCCGAGCCGAGGCCCTTCTGCTTGTATTCGCGTTCACGCGGGCCGAAAGACCTGGGGAACTGAGGCCCGAAAAACCGCTCGTCAAAGAACATCTGCGGAGCCCTCACCCGGACGGTCCGAGTGGCGCTGATCCAGACGACCGCGGGCGAGACCGACTCGGCGGTGTTGCGGAACACAAGGCCGAGGTTCTCGGCGAGCTTGTGGAGCTCAGCAATCTGCGCGCCGCTCTGCTCTGCCGCAGCAGGAGCCGACTGCGCCGGCGCCGGTGTGCGGAACACCCCGCCAAGAGCCAGACCCACAGCGAGACCCACGGCGAGCACGGAGGTGAACACGAGCTTCTTTTTCATCGGCGATTCCTTTCGTATCCGTCCCCTGCGGCTCCACAGCTCACGCAGAGGGCAGCGAGTTGGAAAGAATGGCGGAGCACTCCCTGCGCCGCCCGGCGAAGGTTTCCTTATCTTATTGGTCGCCGCTGACACCGAAAAGGTTCAACAACCCTGTATTGTACCACCCGTCCGCCGGTGCGTCCAACCCGGCAGGGACGCCGTATCGGCCCCGGCACATCTGCATTCCCTGAGCGTGATCTGTTCCGTCCTCGCGGAGCGGCCTCTTCGTGATGGCGCTTCCTGTGAGACGCTCGTCGTGTAAGGTAAACTTGATAAGGACGCGCGGTGCGGTATAATGGAACTGACCGGTCAGTTCCATCGGTGAGGGCCGCGTGGCTGCGAAAGAAAAGCGACAGGCCATCATAGAGGCGGCAGGGCAGCTCTTCCTGTCCCGCAGGTTCGACTGCGTCACCCTTGAACAGGTGCGCCTGAAGGCCGGCGTGGGCAAGGGCACCATCTACCGCTATTTCGAGAGCAAGGAAGAGCTCTACGCCCAGGTCATGCTGGCCGGGCTCGACGAACTGCGGGCGCTGCTGCGTCAGGAGAGCGACCGGGCCGTCTCGCCCGAGCAGAAGCTGCTGGCGATGGCTCGCACCATGCACGGTTTCTACCGTCAGCGGCACGGCCTGCACCGCTCGCTGCCCGCCGAGTGGCTCTGGAGCACCGTGCAGGGCAAGGCGCTGCGAGAGGAGTTCCACAAGCGCCGGGAAGGCATCGTCGGCCTGGTGGCTTCGGTCCTAAGGGACGGGAGGAGTGAGGGAGCCTACCGCGACGACGTCCCGCCGGAGGCGGGCGCGCGCATGTTCCTGGCCATGATGCGGGCGGGGGTCGCCGGCCGTGGCTGCGCCGAGCGGGAGCGGGTGGGGCCCGAGAAGGTGGTGGAAGTGTTTCTGGGCGGCATGCGAACGGGAGTGAAGGGGTGACGAATGCGTCCTTTTGCAGTCTCAGAGGCCGGCACGGCCCCTGCGTGCACTTGAGGGGCGCAGCCGGAGCAACCTTGGCAGCGACGGTGCGGCCGAGCCGGAGGATCGCGTCACCCCGAGCGCCGCAAGAGTCCCACAACGCAAGCGCCTCGTAGGGGGGGTGACCGTCATGTTGCGCCTCGATAGCCGCCACTCCCGAACGGTCCCTTGCCAGTGCGTCCGGCCTGCGATGGATGCGGCGCGCCGCAACTCCCGACACTCCCC
>JAUWZH010000256.1 GCA_030615435.1 Candidatus Brocadiaceae bacterium
AAGATGAGGGGCTTGACCTGTGTCCACTTCCCCTGCAGGCGTGCGGAAGCGGTGGCCACTTCCTCTTCCAGTGTCTCCTTGAAGTCGGCGAGCCTGCCGACGAGCTCCGTCAGCAACTCTTCCCTGAGGGCCTCCCTGGCCTCTGCGGTCTTCTGTTTTTCGGGAGAATCCTGCGTCCATTCCCGAACCGGAAAGAGCAGTGCATCGGCGCGCGGCTCGTCCGGCCCGCGCTCCTCGCCCCAGGGATAAGGCCCGCCGCCGACGGTTTCCCTCGCCTTCTCCCATTCGGGGGCGGTGGGCAAGCGCATCATGTTCCAGGTGGCAAAACGCTTCGCTTCCGCCAGCGCCAGGCCCCTGGCAGGATCCTCTCTTGCAGCGTCGTCCCACTCCAGCCGTTCGGGAACGGGCTGGCCCGCGGCCCGAAGATAGGAAAGGTATTGCCCGACGGTGGTCGGCTTTTCGGACATGAAAATCGGCGGCTCGGTGCCGGGCACACGTGCGAAGCCGGCCGGGGCAACCACCCTCGCCTCGGGCTTTGCGGCGGGCTTCTCGACCTCCGGCTCCTTTTTCTTGCACCCGGCCAGCAGCATGACCAGGCAGACAGCAACCAGGGCTCCCCTGCGCAGCATCGTCACTCCTCCTTCGCCTCCGAGTTCAATAAGACCCGGGAAAGACCCTTCCGCCCCCCATCTTACGTGAAGCAGTGGGGCGATGTCCAGGGGTGAAGCGCGGAGGCTATGCCGTCTCGCCGAGATGCTTCTTGAGGGATTCGACTTCTTCTTCGAGTTCCCTCAGCCGTCGGTACATCTCCGGCAGCCTGCCCTCGAGGGCAACGATCCGGATTTGCTCCATCATGGGCCTTGCCGGGGCTCCCAACAGGCGTTCACCGGGCTTGACGTCCGCTATCACGGCCGATCCTGCGGCCAGCACCGCGCCGTCCCCGACGTGCACGTGATCCACGATGGCAACGTCCGCAGCCAGCATCACGCCCTTCCCGAGCGTTACGCTCCCCGCCAGGCGAACGTAGCCGGAGAGCACGCAATGATCGCCGATGCGGCAGTTGTGCGCTATCTCACAGTGTTGCGCGATCTTCACGCCGTCACCAACCACGGTGTTCTGGAGCATACCCCTGTCAATGGAGCTGAGCACCCGCACGTCCACGCCGTCGCCCACGCGCACGCCCCCCACATGGCGCAGCTCGATGCTGCGGCCATCCCTCTGGACGTAGCGGAACCCACCGCCGCCGATTACGCAGTTGGCGTCCACGCTGCAATCCGAGCCGATCTCCACCTCATCGCAGATCGTCACGTGGGGATGGAGCGTCGTTCGCGGGCCAATCCGCGAGCGCCTCCCGATGTAGACCAGCGGGTAGATCGTAACATCGTCACCTATCACGGCCCCACCTTCGATGACGGCGTGGCTGCCCACGCTCACGCGCTGGCCCAACGTGGCGCCTGCGTCAATGCAGGCTGACTCGCTGATGCCGGGCCGGCGGGAGAACAGTTCCTCATGGATTCTGCCCAGCACCTGGCTGACGGCCAGCTCCGGGTCGCCGCAGAGAATCTGGGTGCCGGAGTAGCCCTCGATCACGCGGGGCGTTATCAGAGCTGCGGCACGGCATCGGGCGGCTTTCTCAGAGAGGGATTCCTTTGCCACGAAGGCAAGGTCCGTTTCGCCGGCCTCCTCCAACGGTCTCACTCCCCTTATAATCACGTCGCCCGGCCCGTACAGCTCCCCGTCTGCCATTTCGGCTATTTCCTGCGCGGTCATCTCGAACATGGATTCTCCTCCTGCGAGTGCCTTCGCACACTGTACCTCTTGCCGCCGGGCCGCTCCGCACTGCCGGCGCGTCTGGTTCCGCCCCGGGAGTCTTGACATCGTCGCCGTGCGCGGCTTACATATTGTAATCGCCATTTGACCCCCACCACAAAGCGGAGCCCACGCGCAGAGGCATTCGCCGGATTGGATGTCGCCGGTTTGAACACAGGAGGGCGGGCGCGATGTCTGCGCGCCGCCGTATGAGAGGGGAGGCTGAGGGCCTCATGCTGAAGAGAAGCGACGAAGATTGGATGCGGGCAGCTCTCCGTGAAGCCGAAGCGGCTTTGGAAGCAGAAGAAGTGCCGGTCGGCTGCGTCGTCGTCGCGGGGAAAAATCTGCTCGGAAAAGCCCACAACATGCGCGAGACCCTCGGCGATCCCACCGCCCACGCCGAGATGATCGCCCTCACCCAGGCCGCAGAGGCCCTCGGAGACTGGCGGCTGGAGGGGGCGACGGTCTATTGCACTCTGGAGCCGTGCTGCATGTGTGCCGGTGCGCTCGTGAATGCGCGGGTCGAGAGGCTGGTCTACGGGCTCGCCGACCCGAAGAGCGGGGCCTGCGGCTCCGTGGCGAACATCCTCCAGATGCCGGCTCTCAATCACAGGGTCGAGGTAACGGGCGGGGTGTTGGCCGACGAGGTGCGGGAACTGATGCAGCGCTTCTTCAAGCCCCGGCGCGGCAAGTGAAGGTGCGCCTTGCCCGGGCGACCGCCTTGATGGCCTCAAAGACCTGCCTGGAGTTGCGGGCGGCGTCGAACTTCTCCTCTACCAACTCCCGTGCCGCCGTCGTGCAGCGCGAGCGCAGGGGGCGGTCCGTGAGCATCCGATGCAGGGCTTCGGAAAGCGCATCCCCGTCTCCCGGCGGACACAGGAGGCCCGTGCGGCCGTGCTCGACGGCTTCGGGGATGCCGCTCAGGCGACTGCCGACCACCGGCACGCCGCGGGCCATCGCCTCCGTCACCACGTTGGGCAGACCGTCCCGGTCGCCGTCCGGTGCGACCACGCTCGGCACCGCCAGCACGTCCGCGCGCCCGTAGGCCTTCGGCATGAGCTCGTAAGGCAGCACTCCGGTAAAGCCGACCGCCTCGCTCAGGCCCAGCTCCCCCGCCAGCGCCCTCAGGCTGCCCTCCAGCGGCCCTCCGCCGACCACCTCGCAGCACACTGGCATCTCTTCCCGCAGGCGGTTGCACGCGCGCAGCAATGTCTCGAAGCCTTTCTTTGGAACCAGCCGGCCCACTGCGAGGATGCGGGGCGGCTCGGATGGCTCGGGACGCGGTTCAAAGGCGAACCTGCTCAGGTCCGTCCCGTGGTACACGCGAACGATCTTTCGGCGGACCGGCGCCTTCACCAACGAGTTGAGATGACGCCGGGCGGCTTCAGTGCAGGTGATACACAAGGCGGCGCGCGCGACCTTTCCGGGCAGCGTGCGCCCCTGGCAGTAAACGTCCCAGGCGTGCGCCGAGAAGCTCACGCTCACCGGTTCGAGCCGAGATATCATCAGCGCGACGTCCGTCGGGATGAAACCGAAATGGGCGTGAATGTGGCCGATGCCCGCCTGGCGCACGAGGCGAGCGAACCTGAACGCGGTCCCCACGTTGCGCAGCGCATACACGAGCGAGGACGGAGACTTCCGCTCAAGCGCCACGGCTTCCCGCGCCAGGCGCAGCGAGGCCCGCCAGGCGCCGCTGAGGTCGCGAGGCGCTGCACAGTCCCTGTAGTGCACCGGGCAATCCGGCGCGTGACTGCCCCGCCCCCTGCGCAGGGCCAGCACCGTGACGGATGCGCCGCAGTCGAGCAGCCCCCGAATCTCGTTCGCGACGAAGGTCTCGGTCACCGACGGATACTCCGCCAGCACGTAACCTATCCTGAACGGCTCGCAGGCCGACATTGCCGCTTCTCCATTCGGCGGGACGTCTCGGCCGCGTGAAGCCCGCGCCGGACGAGCCCCCATCCTCCCGGGACGCCACGGGCGCTCAGGCGTCCTCGCCCGCGCGCACGGCCTTCTAAACTGCCCCGCTGCGTTCCCAGAAGCCGGACCTTGCTCTTGCGGGTATCAACGGGAGGCGCCAACCATGTTCAGCCGGCCGCCGGCCTTCACGATCTCCCTTTCCCGCTCGCTGAGATCACCGAGGACCTGGAATGAGAACCCGGCGCTGCGGTCCGCCACCTTCCACCGCGCGGCGTCTACGCCGGAGCGTACGTCCCCG
>JAUWZH010000262.1 GCA_030615435.1 Candidatus Brocadiaceae bacterium
GTAATAGGTCATGCCCATGCTGAGACCCAGGCTGACGAACACGGGCAGCAGCCACCAGGGCCCGCTCGCCAGGCACACCGTTGCCACCAGCGCTGCGGCGAGGAGTTGGGCCAGCACCGAGCCCTGCCAGTTCCGTGGCCAGACCGCGCCCAACAGCGCCGTGCCGAAAACAGCAGTGCGCATCAGCCCCATTGCGCCCAACAACAGGCCGAACACGAGGGCCGTGACGCCGATCTGTGTGCCGAGCTTTGGAAAGATGCCTGTCATCAGGCCCACCAGGCAGCACGTGGAGCCGTTCCCGATCCAGGCGGCGATGAGCCGCGAGCGGCTGCCCGGAGGAGCGGGGCCTGGGGCGGCCGGCCGGGGGCGGCTCGGTTTTCCAGGTCCTATCCTGCGTGCTGAAGCCCCGGCCAACATCGCCGGTAGTGCCGCCAGCACGATCGGCAGAGGTCCGGCCACCTGAAAGAGCCAGCCCGCGAGCAAAGGGCCGAGCAGGGCACCGGTGCTCCAGCCCACGTTGATGGTCCCCGTCGCGCGTCCAAGCTCTGCCGCTGCGTGAGAATCCCCCAACCAGGCGAGCAGGGCAGGCCAGAAGATAGAAACCGCCATGCCCAAACCTGCCACGGCCACGTAGAGCTGTCCCAGTGAACCGACCCTGGCGGTGAGCAGGCACATCACCGCCGCGCCCAGGGAGCTCACCCACGTAATGGCGCGGCGGCTGCATGTGTCGGCGAGGACGGCGCCGAGAAGCGAGCCCAGAATGAAACTGAGTCCTCGGGCCGTCCCCAGCAGGCCCAATTCGAGCGACGCCGCGCCGAGCGATATGGCAAAGTAGGGCAGCGCGACCAGGTACATTGCAGTTGAGAAATCGAGCGAGAAGGCACTCAGGAAGAACCTTCCGGTGTGTTTCCAGCGCACTCTATCCATTGGACGGCAGCTATGGGTCTTGTGACTTGAGGAAGGCGCCTGGAGCGCTCTCTGGTCGCGCGCATCCCAGACGAGATGCGGACGCGGATTGACCGGCGTATTATAGTGCCGTCGCCTTGTTCGTCAACGGTGCCCGCAGCCCATCCCCCGGGCGCAGCCGCTCAGATGGCCTCGCAGTTCGGCAGCAATTGCTCCACCTCGCGGCGCGTGTAGCCCGCGGTGGTGTCGCTGCAGGCTGAGGCCGCCCCGGCCGCAGCCCCCCACCGCAGGGCGGCGGCGACCTCGCTGCAGGTCTCCACGCCGTAGAGCCAGCCCGCCAGGAACGCGTCCCCGCAGCCGACGGTGTTGCGCACCCGTGCGGGGTCCAGACGGCAGGCCACGCCCATGGTGCCGTCCCGGCAGATTGCGAACGCCCCCTCTGCCCCCAGTGTGAGGAGGACCGTCTGCGTCCTGTCCAGGAGCTCGGCGGCGCGTTCGGGCGCTTCGGCCCGCTCTACCTCCTGGCCGAGGCACCGCGCGAGTTCCGCCAGGTTCGGTTTGATCGTGTCCACGAGGCCGCTGTCGAGGGCCGCCCGCAGGGCGTCACCGCCTGTGTCCAGCACGATTCTCGCTCCGGCCCCCCGGCAGTGCCGCAGCAGCGAGAGCCAATCGGCCTCCTTCAGCCCCGGGGGCAAGCTGCCCGAAAACACGGTCGTCACCTCTTCGGCGTCCGCGCGACAGCGCCTGATGCCCTCGGCGAGACGCGAGCGCAGTCGTGCCACGTCGTCCGCCTTCACCGTGAACCCCTGCTCCCTCAGGTGTGTGGTGGTGCCGCCCGTCGGATCGAGGATCGTGGTGTTGCTGCGTGTGGTGCCCTCGACCGGGCACAGGGCACACTCCACACCGTCACGGCGAAGGCTCTCCGCGTAAAGCGGCGCCTCCCACCGCCCCACTAGTCCGCAGGCGAGGGCCCGCGAGCCGAGCCGCACCAGGCCCCTGGCGACGTTGATGCCCTTGCCGGCGGGCACGAGCGCCACGAGCCGCGCCCGGGCGTGCCGGCCGACCTCGAAATGGGGCACCTCGAGCGTCCTGTCCGTCGTCGGATTGAGGGTGACGGTGAGAATCATGGCTCAATTGGTTTCTCAGCGGGCCGGCGCGCGGCGAGCGAATGCCTTTCCAACCCGCCTTAGGGTAGGGAAGGGGACGGGGCTCTGCAAGGGGAAACGCTCGCGTGGCAAGACTTCTGAGTGCTCTCTGCGCGGGCCGGTTGACCGGACGGCCCGCAGGCACGATAATGGGCGCCGCCAATCGCCAACTTCTCCATGTCGCATACTGGCCCAGGGGGAAAACGATGCAGGACATGGTCGTGGGGGTTGACCTCGGCGGCACGAACATCAAGGCCGGCGCCGTCAGCTCCGGCGGCGAAATGCTGTTTCGCTCCCGCATGTCCACGGATGCTTCCGCCGGGCCTGAACGGGTGGCGGATCGGATAGGCATGGCCGTCCGGGACTGCCTGGAGGGCGTCGAGGGCGGAAGGGAGCGCACGGCCGGGGTCGGAGTGGGAAGCCCGGGTCCCCTTGACCCGGCGACCGGCGTGGTGTGGGCAGCGCCGAACCTGCCGGGGTGGACGAACGTGCCCCTGCGCCGGATGGTTCAGGACCGCGTCGGGCTCCCCTGCGAGGTGGAGAACGACGCGAACGCCGCGTCCCTGGCTGAACAGTGGATGGGGGCCGGGCGCGGGGCGGCCTCGCTGGTCTTGCTGACGCTCGGCACGGGCATCGGCGGAGGGATCGTGCTCGGCGGAAAGGTCTGGCATGGCTTCGGCGGGGTGGCCGGCGAAATCGGCCACATGAGCATCAACCCGGACGGTCCCCGCTGCAACTGCGGCGGCAGGGGATGCATCGAGGCATACGCCAGCGCTCCGGCGATGGTGCGGCGAATGCGCGAGGCCATCGCAGGGGGCCGCCGGACAACACTGTCGGGGCAGGGCGAAGGGCTTTCCGCCAGAGCCATTCACGAGGCGGCGCTGGCCGGAGACGCCGCCGCCCGGGAAAACATGCGGATGACGGGCTTCTACCTCGGGGTGGCGATCTGCAACATCATGAACGTGCTGAACCCCGAAGTGGTGGTGCTGAGCGGCGGCGTTGCGGCAGCCGGAGAGATGCTTCTGAGGCCCATCCGGGAGACTGTCGAGGAGCGCACCATGGAGGCCGTGCGCCGGAACGTCAGGATATGCTTCGCCGCCCTCGGCGAGGACGCCGGCGTGATCGGGGCAGCCCGCGCTTTCGTGACCCGGGGGGCGGCTCAGTAGGGGGGGATGGGGTTTCCGGTTGTGGACTTGCCGCCTGGCGCCGCCGCGGGGGGGGGATTGCGAATCGCGGCGGCGCGACGTTTCACTTGAAGTTGTCGGGAAAAGCAATATACTGAATGTATTGTGCCGTGGCTCTGAATCGCTTCTCGTGTCCCGGGAGTCTGGAAATGTCGAAAATCTGCGAAATCTGCGGCAAAAGCTCGGGGACGGGGAATACCGTCACGCGGAGGGGCCGTGCCAAGCGCCTGGGAGGGGTCGGCATCAAGCGGACCAGCATCACCAAGCGCAAGTTCAAGCCGAATATCCAGCGCGTCTGGGCCGTAGAGGAGGGCCGCTCGAAGCGCATCAACGTCTGTGCCAAGTGCATCAAGGGCGGAAGGGTCGAGAAGCCTGCCAGGTAGCGCTCCAGCCGATGCCGATCACAAGAGAACAGGTCGAATACGTCGCTCACCTCTCGCGGCTGAAACTCAGCGAAGAGGAGAAGGACAGGTTCGCGCGCCAGCTCGACGCCATACTGCAGGCGGTGGAGAAACTCAACGAGTTGGACACGGACGGCGTGGAACCCCTCGTCCACGTCGCCCCGCGCCGGAACGTGTTTCGTGAGGACGCCGCCGGAGAGTCCCTTCCCCGCGAGGAGGCCCTCCGGAACGCCCCGGAGCAAAGCGAGGGCTGTTTCAAGGTCCCCCGCATCATCGAGTAGCACGCCCTTGCAGCGTGCGG
>JAUWZH010000235.1 GCA_030615435.1 Candidatus Brocadiaceae bacterium
GGGCCGCTCCTGTTCGAGCAGGGCGGTGCGCTTGCCGGCGGCGCGGGCCTGCTCGTAGATGTAACGGGCGCGCTGCCGCTCGTGGATCTCCCCGTAGATGTCGCGCTCCCCCACGATCATGATCATCTCGTCCACCGCCGAATCCTCCGGCAGCGGGAAGACGTAGACGGCCTCGATCTTGTCCTTGAAGGGGTTCTGAAAGTGCTGCCGGACCCAGACCTCGGCGAGGAATCCCGCCACCTCGGCGTGAACGCTCGTGTGCCGCAGGGGACACTCCACAGTCTCTCCGTCGGGCGTGGTCGCCCGCAGGGTGCCCTGGGTGGGCGGTTTGACCTCCGGCTCGCCCTTCGGTTCCTCCTCCGCTGCAAACAGGCCGCCTGCCAGCCAGAAGCCGGCCAGGGCCAGGACAAGGAACAGGCGAAATGCCTTTCTCGTGTCTTCGGTCATCTTCGGTTCTCCCTGCGCGGTGGTGGTCCAACAGGTGAGAGCGCCCGGCGCGCCCTCCGTTATTATATCAGACGCTCAGCCTGCGCGAATGTTCACCGGAAAATGTCGGAATCGTGCAGGAGCGGCCGTTCATCTTGGCTCGCCGATGAGCCGCCGGACGGCGTTGAGGTTCTCCAAGTCAACCTCGGCGGACTCCCACGGCGTCTCCATGATAACGGGGAGCTCGTCCAACGCGGTGTGGCACAGCAGGTTCCTCAGGCCCTTCTCGCCGATGGTGCCCCTTCCGATGTGCCAGTGTCGGTCTCTTCCGCTTCCGCAGGGGTCGCGGGAGTCGTTCGCGTGGATCAGCCGCACGCGGGAAATGCCAGCGGCGGCGTCCGCGTCCTCCACGAGTCTGTCCACCTCGGCGCGGTCCCGGAGGTCGTATCCCGCCGCGAACGCGTGGCAGGAGTCGAGGGCAAGGCCGACGTTCAGGTGCGGCGCGGCGCTTTCCAGCTCCCCCACCAACTCCCCCAGCCTCTTGAAGCTGCCTCCGAGTCCACGAAGGGAGGCCGTGTCCTCCAGCAGGAGGCAGGGGCACCGGCCGGCACGCTCTGCGGCCCGGGCAATGGCCCTTGCAGCGCGTCGAACGCCCCGGGCCGGCGGCCTGTCCCCGGCGCTGCCGGGGTGGAGCACGTAGAGCTCGGCGCCGATCCGGGCCGCGGTGCTCAACTCGTGGGCCAGGCGCGTGACGCTTCGGTCGAACACGCTACGGTCAGACGCGCAGGGGTTGATCAGGTAGCACGCGTGGACCGCCAGGGGCGAGAGGTCGGCATCCCGACGCTCCCGCCGGAACGCGGCGATCTCATCCGGCGTGCGGCGGCGGGTTGCCCACGCGCGCGGGTTGCCGCAGAAGACCTGGAAGGCCGAGCATTCCCTCTCCACGGCCCGCCCGACGGCTTTTGGGAGCCCGCCAGCGATGGAGACGTGGAAGCCGAGCCGTCGTGGTCTTCGGGTTTCCGCTGCCCGGCGTGTGGCGGAGGGACTCCCTGATTCTGCATTGCCCGGCATGGGCCCGCCCCCACTGAATCGCCCGCGGCGTGACGGCTAACGAGTGCTCTCGAAACTCATGCTCCTCCGGAGCGTTGCGAACGGGCAGGGGCTACTGGTAATCGAGGAGGGATTGCATCCTGTCCAGGTACGTGCGGTCGCCGCGCAGGACCTGGTCGCGGCGGAGTCTGACCGTCGCCAGGGTGTCCGCGAAGTAGTTCTCAGCCAGAGCCATCTTGTGCTCCGAGCGCATCGCCGGACCGAGGAGCAGGTATCCGCTGTAAATCAGGGCGGCGCACTCGCAGAGGCGCCCGCTGTTCAGGTTCCGGAAGTCATCGTCCTGCTCTTTGACGAACTCCACCGCCTCCCCCAGGTATCGCCGCGCTTCATGAAGCTCGTGGAGCATCTGCGCCGGGGCGTCGGCGAATTCCCGGTGAAGCTGCCCGAAGCGCTCCTCGAAGAACCCGCTCGTCACGTGGCCGACGGCGGTGGCGTGCTGGATCTGCGTCGTGCCCTCGTAGATGGTGGTGATGCGGGCGTCCCGGTAGTGGCGTTCCACGTCGTAGTCTCGCATGTAGCCGCTTCCGCCGAGCACCTGAATGGCATTGTAGCAGACCTCGTTGCACGTCTCGGTGGCGTAGTACTTGACCAGCGGGGTGAGGGCGGCGGCGAGGCGATTGTAGGTGCGCCGCTGCGACTTGAGCTCCGCACCCCCGGGGAACTCCTCCAGCTCGCCGGTCTCGTTGAGGCGCTCGATGTTGTCGTGCATCCCCACGGCGACGGCGGTCTCGTAGGCGAGCAGGCGGGAGGTCTCGACCTTCATGTGCATCTCGCCCAGCATCTGTCGCACGGCGGGGAAGTTGCGCACGGGCTGGCCGAACTGCTCGCGGGAGGCGGCATAGTCGAGCGCTTCGCTCAGGGCCGCCTGAGCGATTCCGACGGCCTGGGCGGCGATGGCGACACGCGCGCCGTTCATCAGGGACATCACGTAGGTGGAGAGGCCCCGCCTGCGTTTGCCGATGAGCCTGGCGGGCGTATGATTGAACTGCAATTCGCAGGTCGGCGAGCCGTGGATGCCGAGCTTGTCCTCGATGCGGCGCACCTTCACCGTCTCGTCGCCATCGCAGACGAACAGCGAGAGCCCCCGGGCGCCCGCCGAGCCGGGCTCGCTGCGGGCCAGCACCAGCAGCACCTCGGCGCAGCCGTTGGTGATGAAGCGCTTCACGCCGTCCAGGCGCCACGTGTCGTCGTTCTCGCCGGGGGTGGCGCGGAGCTGCACGTTGGTCAGGTCGCTGCCGGCACCCGGCTCCGTCAGGGCCATCGCGCCCGTAACCTCCCCCGAGCAGAACTTCGGCAGGTAGTGGTCCTTGATTTCCTCGGTGGCGAACTGGTTGATGGTCTCGGCGATGTCCTGGAGGCCGAACAGGTTCATCAGGGACGCGTCGGCGCGGCTGACCATTTCGACGGCCATGGTATAGAGGAGCACCGGCAGGTTCAGGCCGCCGTAGCGGCGGGGGAGGGTGAAGCCCATCAGGTCGGCCCTGGCGAGCTGGTCGAGGGCCTCCCGGGTGCCGGCGGCGTAGTGGACCTTCCCGTCACGCAATTGAGCGCCTTCGGCGTCCACCTCCGCGGCTCGCGGCTCGATGAAGTTCGCCGCGAGGTCGCCCACCAGCTCCAGCACGCGGCGGTAGGAGTCAATGGCGTCCTCGTAGCTTTCCGGGGCGTAGTCGCAGTGTCGGGCCTCCGCGTAGCGCCGCTCCCGCAGCTCGACGAGCCGGCGGATGTCCATGTGCTGGAAGAAATCCAGGATGTCTTCGTTATCGGTGAAAAAGTTCGCCACTGCCCTTGCGCTCCATCGGATTCACTTGGTGTTGACCTTGTACGCCTCGATGAGTTTCGGAACGACTTCGTTCAGGTCGCCCACGATGCCGTAGTGGGCGATCTGGAATATGGGGGCCTCGGGGTCGGTGTTGATGGCGACGATCTTGCCGGAGTTCTGCATTCCCACGCGGTGCTGAACGGCGCCGCTGATGCCGCAGGCGATGTAGAGCTTCGGGCGCACGGTGGTGCCGGTCTGGCCCACCTGGTGGGGCTTCTCGACGTAACCGGCGTCTACGGCCGCCCGCGAGGCGCCGACCTCGGCCCCGATCGCGCGGGCGAGTTCGCGGATCAGCGTGAAGTTCTGCTTGCTGCCCACGCCGGCTCCGCCGGCCACGATGATGTTGGCGGCGGAAAGGTTGACCTTCTTCTCGGCCCGCGTGCGCTCGACGATCTCCACCACCAGGGACTCCGGCGAAAGCTCGGCCGGGACGCGAACCAGCTCGCCCCTGCGCCCTTCCTGCGGTTCGCCCTTGTGCATGACGCCGGGGCGCACGGTGGCCATCTGGGGGCGCCTTTCGGGGCTCACGATGGTGGCGATGATGTTGCCCCCGAAGGCCGGTCGGATCTGGTAGAGGACCTTCTCGTAGGACTTCTTTGCGCCGACGTCCACGTGGGGGCCGATCTGAAGGTCCGTGCAGTCGGCGGTGAGGCCCACCTGTAACTGCGAGGCCACGCGGGGGGCGAGGTCGCGGCCCGTGGTGGTGGCGCCGAAGAGGACGATCTCCGGGCAATGCGCAGCGATGAGCCTGGCGATGACCTGTGCGTAGGGGAGGGTGCGGTAGTGGCGCAGCGCGCTGTCCTCGCTCAGGAAGACCTCGTCGGAGCCGTGGGCGAAAAGGACCTCGGCGAGCGGCGCCACCCCGTCGCCGAGCAGGAAGGCGCCCACCCGGGCGCCGTCAATCTGCGCGGCGAGCTCGCCCGCCTTGGTGAGCAGTTCCAGGCTGACCTCGGCGACCTGGCCCTCTTCCACCTCGGCGAAGACCCAGACCTTGCTCTGTTGTGCCATCCCGTGAGCCTCGATGCCGGTTCTCACTCGAGGATGTGTTCGGCTATGAGTTCGCGCACGAGGTGGGCGAGGCCCTCCTCGGTCGGCTCCACCCGGCGGTGTTCTTCGGAG
>JAUWZH010000043.1 GCA_030615435.1 Candidatus Brocadiaceae bacterium
GCGGGGTCTTTCCACTCGCATCGTCTTCCTCGCCTATGTCGACCTCCTCTGGGCGCCGCGAAAGCACAGGATCAAGAACCCGGACCGCTTCATCCTGATGTTTGCCCCGATCTCGCGCTCCTACGAGCGGGCCTTCCTGGAGGCAGGCAGCCCCGAGGAGACCGTCGGCCCCTACCGCCGCAACAAGTTGAGATTCCCTCGCAGCCCCGGGGCGAATCTGGAGATGCTCGAGGGCTGGCGCCGGATGTTCGACGGCGACTGCGTCGACTTCGACTACCACCTGATGTGGGCACACCACTTCGACCCGGGCCAAATGCAGCTCGCCCGCGTCGTGCACAAGGACGTGCGCGACCTACGGAAGCTCGGCATGGACGGTTTCATCAGTTGCCAGATCCAGCGCGTGGCCTTCCCCACGGGGCTCTGGCTCCATCTGATCGGCAAGACACTCTGGGACGCCAGGACGCCCTGGCGCCTCACCGTGGAGGAGTATTTCGCGGACGTCTTCGGCGAGGGCGGGACTCAGGTGAAGCGCTACCTGGAGGGTCTGAGCCGCCTGGTGGATGCCCCGGCGCTGCGCAGTGAGAGAGGTGAGGCCGCGCGGGCAAACGCCGTCCACGGGCTGCGCAAGGTCGCCGCGCACGTGGAGGCGTTCCTCCCCACGATCGAGGCCGGCTGCGCCACAGAGGATGCGACGACGGCCAGCGCTTGGAAGCTCCTGCGCGAGCACGCCTGGTATGTGCGCGCTTTCGCGGACATCTGGGAAGGCATCTGCTCACGGGACCCCTCGACGACGGAGCGGTTCACGCAGTTCGAGCGCGAGTTGAACCGGCGCCTGCCGCGCGTGCATCACGTCTTCGACACCTGGCTTGCGCGCGACCTGATGAAGCTCAACATGCGCGAGGCGGGCATCGAGCTTGCCTGATGCGTGTGGAGGACCTGTGAGTCAGGGGCAAGCCATTCGACCGCTGCCCGCCGCCTGCCTCAAGCAGCGCGGGGCGGAGGAGCGGGCGGCGGAGCTCGCAGTTGGCAGATGACGGCGCACTTGGCATCGGCCCCGGACAATTCACGACCGGGGGCGAGGAGTGGGGCGACAATCATCGCTTGGTGGCGTGCTGGCCTCTCACGACACCACGTCTCAGCTTCCGGCGGGAGCCCTAAACGCACTTTCGGCCCACGATCCTTCAGGCGCACCGCGTGCCCGACCGATACAACTCGTAAACGTCACGGCAATTCACTACCGGGATGTCCCGCTCCATTGCAGTCTCAATGAGCCAACGCAGGTGCTGGAGTTCGGGGTCGAACCGATACAGCGACCAGGGGTGCATGGCTGGGGCATATATCAGCCGATTGTCCGCTGCGTATTCAAGTTCCTTTCTGCGAACCTCGAACCCCTCTGCCACAGTCCGGGGCAGTCTTTCCAGCATCGTGCCGTCTGGGAACCCTGGTGCGGGATGCCAGTTATCGTTCTGACGCCCTGTGTTGAAGAGCATATTGCAGTGCCAGCCGGTCAGGGGCAACTCAAGGATTTCCGGGAAACCGTCACCTGCGCACCAGTAGGGCTGTGTGAACTCCGCCGGCGCCTGCGGCTGAAGCTCAGGACCTGCCCGGCCATCGGTCGTGATATAGCGGTAACCTTCCTCCCAAAGGACACGGAGCTGTGCCCCCTTTCCCCTCAAACCGCGATAGAAGCAGCCCGGCGCAGTGAACCCCTCGGTCACAATGCCGAAATGCTTCTCGATGACGGCGGCAGTTTTGGACAGCTCTTCACGAAACCTGTCCATCGCTTGCTCTGCGTCCGGCCGCCATATCTGCCAGTGGCTGTAAGTGTGATTGCCGATATCAAAGCGAGGGTTGTCCCTGAGCAGTGCGGCATAGTCAGCGGCAGCTTTTTGCAGGAGCTTGCCTACCAAGAAGAAAGAAGCCCTCGCCTCCAGGTCTTCAAGAACATTGCAGATGACGTCGACCGCTTCGAGCGATTCGGCAATCCAATCGGCCCACCTTTTCTCATCGGCGGCGGCCGCCGGCTGCAGAGCGTAGGCACTTTCCACGTCAAACCTAACCACCAGCATGGAACCGGTGCCTGACTGCATTAACCTGGTCCTCGCGACTGCCCTCAGTCGCCCAAGCCGAGATCTCGCAGATAGCGCTGTCGCACTGGAGTCAATCCGTCTGAGTCGGAATTGCATGCCTTGCGCCGATTCCTGTCAACAGCTCCCCATGCCTTCTTCCCACAAGAATCGGCTGTGCTTCCGCCGCCAAGTGTTGTCGGCTTGCGCCCAACTGCCTGACATGCTATGGCTTACGGTCCCTATTGGCAAGGGGTAAGTCCATGAGGACTGGTCAGTGAGACGCAGGCCGGCCGGGGACAGGTGGTCGCCAGGACATCACCGCCCTCCTCAAGCAGAAGAACCGAGCAGGATGGCGACCCACGACAGTGCTGACAGAAAAACGCGGAGAAAAAGGGAAAAAACTGAAAGAAATCCGGCTCAGTGGTGTCTAATATGTACGGATGAAGAGCCGGAACGGAAGGGGACGACATGGGTGAAGGTCGGGGGCCGGAGAACAGTGCTATCGCCCTTGACGACATCGGGTCCCTGTTTGACCGATTTGCACGGCGGGCCTTCCGCTACGCCCGGATGATGGGGATTTCCGAGGCGGATGCCGATGATGTAGTGGCAGACAGCTTTCTGAAGGTCCTGTACACCCGCGAGACTTTCCGAGGGGAATCTGAGCTGTCGACCTGGCTTCTGAGAATCGTCAGGAATACCACCTTGAACCTGCTGCGCAGCGTAGAACGCAGGAAAGCCAGACTGGAGCTGGTGGCAAAGAGGAGGGAATCGAAACTGGCCGGTGATTCGCCTGAGAAGGAATTGGAACGAGGTGAGATGGCGGAAGGCTTGCAGAAGGCTCTCCAGAAGCTGCCGGCGGAACAGAGGTCGGCGCTGTCTCTGGTGACAACGAGCGGCTTATCCTACCGCGAGGCCGCCGAAGTAGAGGGGATTTCGGAAGGTGCTCTCGCCTCCCGGATCTACAGGGCGCGTGAGGCCCTCCGCCGCTATCTTGCACAAACAGGTGTACTGGAGGCCGAGTAATGGAGAGAGAGAATCTGGGAGAATTGGTCAGCAAGAAGCTGGATGGTGAACTGACCCGCTCTGAGAAACAGGCGCTCAGGGATGCGCTTGATTCCGATCCTGAAGCCAGGCGCACGGCCGAGGACTGGCAGCGAGTGCAGGAGATTCTGAATGAATATGCCGACAGCCTGGGTGAGCCATCGGACAGCACGCGTCGGCAGGTTCTGGCTTTCAGGAAGCCTCGGCGCTCGCGCCCGTGGAGGAGGAGGGCAGTTGCTGCCGTCGCCGCGCTCCTCATGGTGTCCTTCAGCATTGGAGTGACAGTGGGCATGCTGGTTTCGCGGACCGACAGAGGCACGGTCGCGCCGGTCGTTGATACATCTCTGCTAGAGACAGCGGTGAGCGAGACGTGGGAACTGATGCCTTCTCAGGTTCGCTGGTTGGCTCTTTGCAAGGGAAAGCTCCAGCTCGATACCGCCCCGCTGCCCCTGGGCGGCGACCAGAGAGAGATGTTCTTTGTCAGCTTCCTGATTCAGCAAGGGAAAGGAGCGCTTCGTCCGCTTTGCCAGCTTGCCGTCCTGGCGGGCCAGCAGGCGGAATTCGCCTGGGAGGAGCATGGGCGATGGGCTCTTCGGTGCAGGCCCGTTGTGACTGACGACGGGGCAAGACTTCAGGTCTGCGTTTCCCTCCAGCCTGGCGAGGCGGAGCTCCAAGCCATCAGTCTGACTTCGGAGCCGAAAGTCCAGACGGGAAGGACCTTTGAGGTGGCTTCTTCGCGCATCGGGGGAAAGCGTTTCAGCATCTGGGCGCAGGTCCGCAGGATCCGCGTGGGAAGCCTTATCAAGGGGAGTGCGTTGTGACGCTGCGCCTGTTTGGAATTGTAGCGCTGGTCCTGAACGCTTCCGGGATAAGCGCGCCGGAGCCGGCGAAGTTGGAACTCGATGTCGGCAGACCGCGCTGCTACGGAGGGACGACCGTAACGACGGATATCCTGGCGGCTCGCCCTGAACTGACGTATCGGTGGCAGACCTCTGTGCGTGGCGCGGTTATCGAGAGAGACAACTTCCGGGCCGACAAAGAAGGAACAGTGACCCTGGAATTCAGAACTCCCGCCGTGGAGAGAATCGCCCCCTTGGAACTGCGGGTCGAAGCTCTGCGCAGGGAGGAACTGGTTGCGCGGGGTGAGGCGACATTCCTGGTGTTCCCACCGTATCAGCCTGCTGGCCTCAAGAAAGCTGTTGGAGGAACCACCGTAGGCATCGCTGCCACCGGGGCTCGCCTGCTCGCCATGCTGGAGGAAGCTGGCGTTCGCTGCCGCAAGATCAGCTCGCGGATGTCACTGGAGCTGTTTGAAGGTGATGTGTTGATTGCAGCGGGGGAATGGCTTGATGGGGAAGGCAAGACCCTCGTACCGTTGATCCGGGAAAGGTTGCGCCGGGGCCTGCACCTGATCGTGTTGGAGCCTCAGGAAGACTGGAGTTTCTTCCCCTTTGAGAGACAGTTCGAGGAGATGCCGGCCGAGCTCTCAGGGCGGACATTGCTGTCTGATCATCCACTTATAGCCCGTCTCTGGTATCTGAGCGACTGCCGAGGCATGAACCTCTTCCGGCCGGTTCGCATGGGTGCGGGAGGTCCCTGCAACCTGAGGGTCCTGTCCGAAGAGACCAGCACCCGTCTTCCGCTGCTTGCCGAAGTTCTTCCGCCGGGAGACGGGGTGGTGCTTTTCGTGGGTTTTCCAGTGGCCTCCAATATTGAGACAGACCCTGCCGCGCCCCTGCTTCTTGGGCGCTGCCTGAGATATCTTGCACGGCCCGCCGTGCCGCGGTGGCGGCACGTGTTCACTTCGAGCGAGGATAAGGGAGCTGCGGCCCAGAGGCTGCGCAGGCTGGGGGTGCAGGCGTCGGATCACAAACTGCCATCGGCCGATCTTCGAGGTCAACTGCTCGTCGAAGCGTACGAGCGCCTGGCCGCAGAGCAGGAGGAAAACCAGTCGGTAGAGCTCCCAGAATACCTCAGAAGTTGGATTCGGGATGGCAATGACGCCCTGATTCTTGTCGGCGCAGCGCCCCAAGAGAAGCCTGTGATGGTGGGCAGCGACATGCTGACAAAAGGCATTCCGCCGGCGCTCCTGCGCAGCCTGGCGGCAAAGGAGGGGCAGGCCGCGACGCAGTTGCCTGACTTCGGCCTCAAGGACAAAACGCGCGTGCTCGTCAGCGGACTTCTTGCAAGGATTGACATGGGCGGCGGAAGGCTCTACGTGCTGCGCGACGGTTTCGAAGAAGATGAACGTGCGGAGAGGGACGAAATCCCTGCCGCGTGGTTGGAGTTACTGTCCGTTGTCTTCACAAACCTGGGAGTGAGGATTGAAGGGAAATAGGAAAGGGGTGAAAGATGAAAAAGGTGAATTTGCTCACTGGCGGTATGCTGGCGTTCCTCCTGGTTGCTGCCGCCGCGGCGCGAGCGGAACAGCCGGAGAAGAAAGTCGAGGTCTCCGGACCATACCGGGTTGCCGTGCTCCCTTTTGAGGCAAAGGGTGCAGACAAGGAGCGGCCGGCTGAGCTGGGGAATCAGATCGCCGACCTGTTGACAGGCTTGCTCTCGACGGACCCCAACCTGGAGCTCGTGGAGCGGACCAGGCTGGATAAGATCACAGAGGAGCACGCGCTCAACCTGACCGGAATGGGAGACCCGGAGGAAGGCTTGAGACTCGGTCGGCTGTCGGGCGCCCAGTTCTTGATTCTCGGCCGGGCCTTCCCTCTGGACGAGGACATCTGTATTGTGGCCAAGGTTGTCTCTGTTGAGACGGGGAAGATGACCGCCGTAATGGTTCAGGGGCCGGCCTCAGGAAAGCTTGCGCTCTATGTCGGCGACCTCTCCAAGGGCCTGAGTGGCGCGCTTAGGGAAAAGGGACCCGCACTGCTGCCGGCACTGAGGGAAAAGGAGGACGTGATAGAGCAAATAAAGAAAGCCATTGAGGGAGCCCCCCTTCCCAGAGTGCTGATCGCAGTGAACGAGATCCACAGAAGTCGGGTCGTCGAGCAGGTTGATCCGGCGGTCGCTACCGAACTGCTTTTTATCTTGAAGTCTTGTGGATTCGAGGTGGCTGAGGTAAAATCCGCCAAGAAGACGAAGGAGGTAAGAGAGTGGGCCACAAAGCTGCGGCAAGGCACCCAGGCTCCGTTGCCTCGCGCGGCAGCGGACGCGGATGTAGTCGTTGTCGGGGATGCGATTTCTGAATTCGGCGCTCGCAGAGGCGAGCTCATAAGCTGCATCGCGCGTCTGGAACTGAAGGCCGTTGATGCCAGGACAGGGAGTGTTCTGGCGGTCGCGCGCAAGACAGTACGTGCCGTTGACCTGAGCGAGGTTATCGCTGCTAAGACGGCACTGCAAGAAGGAACTGCCGCCGTTGCCGCGAGCTTCATCCCCTGGACCGTCGAGGAGTGGGTGGCGAGCGTGGTGAAGGAGAAAACCAAGGGTTAGCCGAAGGGGATTGCACGGCTTCCGCGGAATGCCTCCTGACTGACGGAAGGAGCTCTTCCGCTCCCCGATTCTGAGAAGGACAAGCCATGAAGCAGAGAACAACTCTGTTGGCTTCTGTTGTGAGTGTTGTCGTGCTGGGTGCCGCATGCGCCAGCGGCTTGGAACCTGCCATCTCGGAACAAAACCCGCCGCCTGAAGGTGGGCGCATCGTCGTTGCAGTCCTGCCCTTCCGGCATTCTTCGAAGGATGCCCGGTACGAGCCCCTGGCGCAGAGCATGGGCGAGATGATCGCGGGGTGTCTGAGCGAAGTGGACGAGTTCGCCTTCGTCGAACGCGAGGAGCTGGACGAGGTGCTGAAAGAGCATGAGCTCACGCTCAGCGGGCTGGTGGACAACGAGATGAAGGCGAAGGTCGGCAGGCTCCTCGGGGCAAGATACATCCTGACCGGCGGCGTTGCCGTGGAGGAGAAGAAACTCAAGGTGAACGCGCACCTTTTCGAAGTGGAGACTACGCGAGTCGCGCAGTCCGAGAGCGCAGAAGGGAAAATCGACAGGCTCCTGTCGGTCGTGCGCGCCGTCGCCGAGAAACTGGCAAAGGACCTGGACCTGGAATTGCCGGAAATCAAGGAAGAAGACATTGACAAGTGGCCGGAGGCGAACCTGCACCTCATGCGCGGGCTCGGTTACTATTACGGCAACATGCCCGACCATGCCATCGCCGAGTTCATGAAGGCCCTCGCCCTCAAACACGACCATGTGCGGGCGCGTTACTGGAACGGCGTGTGCTATTTCGATGACGAGGAGTACGAACACGCGAAGATCGAGTTCGACCGTTTCCTGAAAGAGTTTCCGGAGGACGAACTTGCGCCGAAGGTCAAGGAGATGCTTGAGGTATGTGCTACGCAGATTCAGGAACGCAACTCCGCCGAAAAAAGCGAATAGCTCTCTCGCTCGTTGTGGGCTTAGCAGCGGGGCTCGTCAGCAGCGGCATCCTCTATGCCCAGGAGACTCCGCCTCAATCTCGCATCACCGTTGCCGTCTTGAACTTCGTCAACCGCAACCCCGGTGACGGGTGGGACTGGCTCCAGAAGGGCCTCGCCGACATGCTCATCACCGACCTCGCAGGATGCGGCAAGTTCCAGGTGGTGGAGCGCGAGCGCATGCAGAAGGCGTTTGAAGAGCTCGCTCTGGCGCCGGTAACGGGGCTGACCGGAGGGAAGGCGGCGGAAGTGGCCCGCGTGCTGAAGGCGCAAAAGTGCGTCTTGGGCAACTATGCCGTCGAGGGAAACGAGCTGATCCTCCAGGCCCAGATCGTTGACGCCTGGTCGGGCGAGTTGGAGCGCGTCGAAGAGGTCAGAGGGCCTGTTGCTGACCTCTTCGAGTTGGAAAAAGCCATAGCACTTCGACTCGTCGAGCGATTCGGCCAGAAGCTGACGGACGATGAGCGGCGGCTGCTGCTTTTTGTGCCGACCGATTCTCTCGATGCCGCCCAGCACCACTACCTCGGCCTGGACCTACAGGACAGGGGCAAGCCCAACGACGCGCTGCGCGAATACCGGCTGAGCTTGAAGAAGGATCCGAAGTACGGCGCGGCCCGCTACCGTGTTGCCAACCTGTACTTCCTGCTTGGCGAAACGCCCCATGCGCGGCTGGAATTCAAACGACTGTCTGAGCTAAACCCCGACTGCCCCGAGGCATGCCCAGCGCTCATGTTCTACGCGGATACTGAGGAGGATCTCGATAAAGCCGTGGCTGTCTACGAGGAGATAGCCCGCCGCTGGCCGCAGGACATCGGCTATTCTGGGACCAGTCCTCGCCGGCAGGCAATCACAAGGGCAGCCAAGCGTGTTGCGGAGAGAGGGCAGTTCAAGCGTGCTTTTGAACTGTTCTACCGTACCCATGGGGATGCGCTCCCTTACAGCGCTGAACGAGGGCTTCTCGAGAGGAGTTGGAAATGGCTTCTCGCGAAGTCCTACAGTGAAACCGGCACCTTTCCGACGGGATATCCTCAGCCGATTGTGCTGAGCCCCGACCGGCCGTTCTACGAGGAAGACTATTCGGACGACAAGCGGTTCGAGGAAGCGATTGAGTGCGACTCTTTCCCTACCGGCCCATTCGAGTTCCGCGTGGATGCAAGCGAAAAGGAACCGCCGCACCTGGCCAGTGCCTGGGCCACGCAGGAGATTGCTGACGCCTATACCAAGAAGTACATGCCCGGCTTCCATTATTTCATACCCCGGCCCTGCTGGGAGGGCCGGTGCGACCAGTATGCATTCGGGGCGGCACCCGGACACATCTTCCGCCAGGTCACGTTAAAGGCGGAGTGCTACGGAGAGAACAATGGGCGACTCAATTTCCGAGTCATTTCGCCCGACCAGTACCTGCGCCCATCCGGAGGGGGGACTGCGCCAATTCACAGCTTTGGGGTCGAGCTGGCCGGTCAGCGCACGCTCGAGCAGGAGCTAAAGCTGCCGCAAGGATGTGGGTTGTTCCTGTTTTCTTTGGAGATCGTCAGCGGCAAAGGGCCTGTCAAGCTCTACAAGTGGCGCGTCGAGGCCCAACTGGAAGAACAGGGCCCTAGCGGAGCGCTGTTTGTGGACTCCGACTACCGGGCAAAGGTCTTCCTGGACGGCGCCGCGTGCGGGCTGACGCCTTTACGCTTGCCGAACATTCCCGTGGGTGAGCACGAGCTTGTGTTCGATCCGTGGCCTAGGTCCCGGTCTACGTGGAAAAGGTGGGAGACGAACGTTCCCGCCCTGCGGCGCACGGTGACGCTCGAAGAGGGGCAAGCTGAGCACGTTGCCGTGAGGTTCTTCGAGGAGACGCGAACGCCGGTGGGGCGGTGGTCAAAGCCCGTCACGCTGCGGCTTCCCGCGCCCTACGCCGAGTTTGCCGGAGGCAGGCCGTGCGTACTGCCGGTGGAATCCGGCGCTTTCGTCATAGCGGAAGGCGGTGTAAGAACGGGGGGCACCACAACAGACACCGACCTCCTCTATGCCATCGTGACAAGTGGCGAGTCCGGGGAGGTGGTGATGACACCCCTTCCGCCCCCGATCAACAGACCTGATGCCTGGAGCAGTGAGCCTTCGTTGATCCGCGCTCCTGACGGGGGGCTTGCCCTGGGCTTCAAGAGTACCTGGTACGATTCGGAAAGAGGCTCTTGCAGACTACTCGTATGTACGAGCCGCCATGGGCGCGTGTGGAGTCCTCCGGTCGTCGCGCATTCCGTGGAGGGGCGGCATATGGGGGGACACCTGCTGGACCCGCAAGTTATTGTCGGCAGAAACCACCAGTACGTCCTCTCCTACAGAGTGCCGGCCACGAACATCAAAGGTGAGCTCTTTTGTGTCCTTTCTCCTGACGGCATGAACTGGTCGCAGCCCGTAATGGTGCTCGAGAGGAGCAAGGAAAGAACTATCATCTGTTCGCCGTGCGCAGCGGCACACCAAGACGGCACGCTGTGGCTGGCCTGGAAACTCGAGGACGGTATAGAGTGGATGAGCACGACAGACCCTAGGCACTGGCCAGCACCGAGCAGATACCCGGACCATCCTGCGGCGTGCCGTACTCGAGCAGGTGGCTTCGCCAGTTTTCTCCGATTGCCCGCAGGCGAGCCCCTGCTTGTGTGGGCTCACAGGTACAAGGGCCTCGTGGGCAGCTGGTACGATGGCCGTTGGTCCGAGCCCGAGGTGATCTTTCCATTTGGACAATGCAGGGCGGCAGCCCTGGATGGGGGGGGGCGTCTGTGGGTCGTAGCAGGTTTGTCCATGAACGAGCTCGCCGTCTCACACACCCTCCAGCCCATTGCCGCGCCGCGGCCGGACAGAAAGAATGATGCGCAGTGATGCCCTCGCACCCTAGCTGAACTAATCAGGTTGCCAGCGACAATGCTTGATCCAGAGGGACGCGTACGACGTAGCATATCCGTTCTCCTGACGCTGTGCTTGCTTCAGTGTCTACTTGCCTCAGGTGTTTGTGCCGTTGGAAACCAGGGGAAAGAGCATAGGACCGTTGTCGTGCTCAACTTCGTCAACCGCAATCCCGGCGACGGGTGGGACTGGCTCGGGACGGGCCTGGCGGACATGCTCATTACCGACCTCTCCAAGTCAGCTTCACTTATGGTTGTGGAGCGCGATCTTATGGCCCAGATGCTCAGGGAACTCGAAATGGTCGAGCGAGGCGTGGTTGACGCTCCGGCTGCTGGCAGGGCAGGCCAGATCGCCAAGGCGGAATGGGTGCTTTTCGGCAGTTTCATCAGGGATGGTGAGAAGATAAAGATTGAGGCTCACATCATTGAAGTGCAAACTGGTCGCCTGGTTCGTGTCGAACTGGTTGAAGGAAAGGCCTCGGAGCTTTTTGCCTTGGAGAAGGAACTGGCCTACCGCACATTGAATCGCCTCCACGTGCCCATAACCGAAGAAGAACGACGTATGATCGATCAGCTCCCAACCGATTCGATCCCGGCCTTCGAGCACTATTCTCGCAGCTTGGATCGCTTTGACCGTGGCGAATGGTTTGACGCATTGCTCCAATGCCGGCTGGCCGTGCGCGACGACCCAAACTTTCTTAAGGCGGCCACCAGGGTCGCACAGCTTTACTATGAGGTTGGCGAGGCGGAGCACGCCGTTGTTCAATACCGAAAGCTTGTGAAGCGTGACACTGAGAACGCTCTGCCGGAGCCGGTGTACTTCAGGATGGGCAGGCTGCTGGAAGAGGCCTTCCAGGACGATGCTGCCGCTAGGGCCTACGAGAGAATCCTCGCGAGGCATCCTGAGTACGACCAACCCTTCGACATCCGGGATCCGTCGCAGCCATCGAGAGGGTGGGACGATGCAGGGGGCATAGCAGGAGTAAGAGCGTTGGCAGCTGCTCAGGATATCAGCCTTCGTGTCCTGGAGCGCCTCGCCTTGATGCAGAGCAGAGCGGCCAACGACTTCGAGGCCGCCAGGCTGTATTCAAGGATCGTGCAGTTTAGCTCGACCCACGGCATGGCACTGGCCGCGGGAGCGCCTTACGGTGGCTTTCACGACCGCGTGTGGGGGAAGTACAGGCCTCTTTATTGGCGGTTCGTCCGCCAGAACCGTGACTCGTCTCTCTATCCCCCCCTGGCTGTTCATGCCATCCCCCCTAAGGGCATGACCGTCGGACCGGATACCGAGCCAACGCACGGTTTCTTCAAACGGCAGCCCTTCTGGCTTGCCCCCCCGGGCAAAGAGATTGCAGGGATAACCATTTCCGTCGACTGCGACGCAGGAAAGCCTATTCGCGGTCATGACTCCGTGCAGGTTGAATGGAACGAGCCCGGTATAGGCTTCGCCGTTGGAAGGAGGGGCGTCAAGCAGTTGAAGATTGGCGGCGGATGGCAAACCGCTCGTTTTGAGTTGGAGCCTGGCATACGGGCGGTAAGGACGCATGTTTTTGTCTCACCTAAATGGCAGATGACATTTGCTCTGAGACCTGGGTCGGGGACGACGGCTGTCCCTGCGCTCGGCAGGTTCCAGGTGTACTTCGAGCCGAAATGGGCCCAGGTGTTCTTGGATGGCAAACCCCAAGCCCGCGGTAAGAAGGTTCGCTGCGCTCTTGCCTTTATGGAGGTCCCTGTTGGGGAGCACCTCGTGGAAGTGCGCTGGCCTGACGGACGCCGAGCGTCAGAAAGGTTCGGCCTCGAAGCGGGGGGGAACGTGAATATGTTTCTCAGCGCGGGAAACCGCGTTCTTTCGCGTCAGGTGCTTGCGCCTCCAGGCAGCCACACGTTCCTGTACCGCGATGCGGGCGATAAGCTCTGGCTGCTTTGGGATCAGGCTGTGGATGCGCATTGGAGCATGAACCCCAGTCAGGAATCGGACATTTTTTGCGCGACCTCTACCGACGGCGTAACCTGGAGTGCTCCAAGGTGCCTGCCGGTTTCGTCGTCGTCGCTCGACATGCGGCCGATTCTCCAGCAGGACCGATACGGTACATACTGGCTCGTCTGGACTTCCAGCAGAGATCCCGAAGATCCGAAATGGCTCTGGATCGCATCTTCGGAGGACGGCTCTAAATGGTCATTCCCTCGCAAGGTTGTGGTCCCGATCGCCGATGAGGATGACGTGGCACGATGGCGCGAAACACACGTTCCTTGCTTCGCGTTCACGATAGACATTCGCAACACTTTCTGGCTCGTCTGGCAAGGACACCTCTTCCGCGCAGAAAGTGGTCGGGGCTGGAAAGAGGTTGAGGTTCTGAAAACGAAGAATCGGGGAAAGTCTGACAATACCTGGCCTAGCATCTGCTATTTTCTCTCGGGCGACAAAAGGAACTGTCTGCTGCTTCTGTCCGATCGCTTCGTCCGTGTCGGAACGCGAGGGGAAAAGCAGATTGGTCTTTGGCAGCGGAACGGGGACGGTACGTGGCTGGATAGGGGGGTCCTCACTGAGGCCCATACGTTGTCGGCCGCCATCAGCGTGGAAAATCAGGGACGCACCATTGCCGCGTTCGCAAGAAGCGATGGGATTTTCTTGCGGACGTGCGATGGGAGGCATAAATGGTCTGATGAGGTGATGATCGAGAGTGGCCTTAAGAAACCATTTGACCCCTCCGTCGCTTGCCTTCCGAATGGGCGCTGCGTGGTGGCATATTCCTCTCAGGACGGCGTCGTGACTGTGCTCGTTGACCTGTCTTCCATCCAGCAGGACGGGTAGCAATGAGATTCAGACGGCGGTCAGTTATTGCCCTAGCTGAGGCAGCCTTCCTCAGTTTGGTTTGCCTATGCAGCAGTATAGGCTCTGCTCAGGAAGAACCTCCACCTGAGCAGACCCAAACCCTGGCGGTGCTGAACTTCACCAACCGCAACCCCGGCGACGGGTGGGACTGGCTCGAGAAGGGCCTCGCCGACATGCTCATCACCGACCTCGGAGCATGCGGCAAGTTCCAGGTGGTG
>JAUWZH010000368.1 GCA_030615435.1 Candidatus Brocadiaceae bacterium
GGGCGGCTTCTGCCTTCAGTTGAGGCGGCTTGCAACAACGAGAACGACCGCTGCAACGGGCAACCGTGAGCGAGCGCAAGAAAGAAGTCGGCGTCGAAGAGTTCTCAATGTCCCTCGGGGACCACATCGAGGAGCTCCGCAGGCGCGTTCTGCGGTGCATCCTCGTGGTGGGCGCGGTTTTCATCGCAGCCTGGTTCCTGCGGGGGCCCATGATGAGGGTGCTCATTCGGCCGCACGCCCTCGCGATGAAGGCCTTCCAGCTCGAGCCCACCCTCAAGTTCCGCACCTACCTCGAGCCGGTTACCGCGCAGCTCAAGGCCTGCCTGGTCCTCTCGCTGGTGCTTGCGGCGCCGGTGCTGCTTTACCAGATGTGGGCGTTCATCGCCCCGGGCCTCTACAAACGCGAGCGGCGCCTCATGGTGCGGCTCGGCCTGGTGTCGGCGCTCTGCTTCGCGGCGGGGGTCGCCTTCGGGTACTTCCTGTTCATCCCGCTGGCCCTTCGGTTCCTGCTTGCGCTCTCCGGAGCGCAGACCGAGCCGGTGCTGATGATCGGTTCCTACCTGTCTTTGCTGTTCGTCATGACGCTGGCGCTCGGAGTGGTTTTTCAGACGCCGCTCGTCATGTTCCACCTGGTTCGCTGGGGCATCGTCAGCGTGGAGGCCATCCAGGAACACCGCAAGATGGCGATACTGGCCGGTTTCGTTCTTGCCGCATTCTTCACTCCACCCGACCCCTTCACCCAGATAATGATGGCCGTCCCGCTCATCATGCTCTACGACCTTGGGGCGCTCGCCGCCGCCCCGAGCCGCAGGGCCTTCGCGAACTTCGGGCGATTTGCCGGCCTCGTGACGCTGGTGCTCGGCGCGGCGGCAGCGTTCTTCTTCCTGTGGCCCGTGGGGCGCATCAGCGCCGTGCGCGGCACGGCGCAGTCAGGCTCCCGGCTGCTGCAAGCGGACGAAGGGGCTTCCCTGCGGCGGGGTCGGACATGGCATCTGGGGGACGGGGGCCTGGTGCGGATTGATTTCCGCCCCGACGCCCCCGAGCCGCACCTCTTGATATCCGGAAAGGCCCGTTTCCAGGTTCACGGGTGCTGGAAACTGAGCCTTTACGACGGGCGGGCGCTGGCGAACAACACCGCCCCGGCCTCCCCCATGGAGGTGCGCACTCCCGTCGCAACGGTCATCCTGCGTGGCAGCAGGACCGAGCTCATCGTGCGAGACCCCAACACGCTGACCGTCAACGTGCTCGCCGGCGAGGTCGTTGTGAAGGCCGAAGGACGCACCGCTCGTCTGCCGGGCGGCCACAGCAGGACGTTCCGCCGGGGCGGTGAGGCCTTCGACACCCGAGAGGTGGACGAGAAGTGGCGCCGCCTGCTCAGTGACGAGAACGACAACCCCCCTCCCCTTCCCGACGCACGCTCGCAGCCCGGCCCCTGAGGCTTCGTCTGCGAGAACCGTCCAATCTTCCGCGATTCCCTTCCCGTCACCCGTGCTCTTGCTGAGCACTAAGGAAAAGGGAAGCCTGCGGAATCGCGAACTGAACGCCTACTTCGGCGTGCGGTAGCTCAGCCGTGGAGCCGAGAGGCACCCGCAAGGCACGAGGTTGTATTCATCCTGCCACTCTCCGCCTTCGGTGACAAACGACTCCGGGCCCGTCCAGTTCTGC
>JAUWZH010000116.1 GCA_030615435.1 Candidatus Brocadiaceae bacterium
CATTATGGACTACATTGCCGAGCACAATGAAAACCCTGAGACGTTCTGTTGGTCGGCCAAAGCTGAAGACATCCTCGCAAAAGTCAGCCGTGCCAGGGCTGTTTTGGATAATGTATCATCAGGCTGAAACACAACACTAGCAGGGTGCTCTCGTCTTCGGGCCGGAAGCGGCGAATACCGTACTGACCAGCCACCTGCACTCTCAGATCTCCACAGTCCGAATCCCGAGCAAGTCTCCCAGAAGCCGGAGTTCCTCGCGCACATCCCCGTGGGCGCACAGCAGGTGATGTTCGTGTCCCTCAGCGACCATCAACTCCAGTGCATCGCCGACCGGCGCGTCCCACCGCACTTTCGCCACGCTTCCCCGGACGAACACGTCGGACTGGAGCACCTCCCCGCCCATGACAATCATCCGGTATACGCCCAGGACCTCGCCGAGCCGACAGTATGTGACGCGCCCCGGCCGGACCGCGAACTCCACCGTGACCCCCGGTTTCCACGTCTCGGTGGCCAGTTCGGCGTGCATGCGCAGGCGGAGAGGCGTTCCCGCCAGTTTGGAGGCCGCCGCTCCGCAGTGGAACTCCCAGGCGCAGTTCGATTCCTTGTCCAGCATCAGCAGGTCACCCAGGTACACGGGTTGCCCCGTGAGCCTCTGGAGCACCAGCATGGAGACCGCAGCCAGTGCGTCGCCCTCGCAGGCGGCCGGCACGCCCCGGTCGCTCAGACGGGCAAGCGCATAGCAGGGCGAGCCCACCCCGCGCTCGCGCAGCTCCGGCCAACAGCGCACGGCGAGGCAGCTTGCTCCGTGGGCGGCGCACAACCTTTCTAGGGCGAGCGCCGTGCGGCCGGCCTCAGCCAAATCATCTTCCGTTGGTTCCAGAACTTCTCCCAGCGGGAGCAGCTCGGCCTCCACAAGGCGTCGGATTTCCTCTTCGCTTACCTGCTGTCGCTCCCGCAAAAGATCCTCAAGCTCAACGTGTACGACCTGCGTGCCCAGGGTGTTGCGGAGTTCGAGTTCGTGAAATGTGGCATCGGTCATGCCCGGACAGGGGCCGCCGACGAGCAGCACCCGAGCCCGGTGCAGTGCATTGCGCGCAGCAAGGGCCCGGACGTAAACGCCGATGCGGTGGAGGATGTCGGGGTCGTCGGGTGGACCGTAAAGGGGATCGAATCTGTAGCCCATTTTGGACAGGGTCCCCCCGGTTTGCACCAGGCCGCAGAGCTGACCCCCTTCGAATTCGCCGTGTGCTATGTCCTCCGGGGTCGCCCAGAGAAGAAGAGGCCCCTGCCAGTTCCGAAGCACCGCCGCAGCCACGGTGTCATGCGCCCACGTCCCCAACTGAAGGATCACCAGGTCCGGTCTCGATGCGAGGAGCTCTGCATTCGCCCTCTCGCCGTCCTCGGGGTTCACGATGATGTCGCCGACGCCGTAGAGCTCTGCCCCCAGTCCCCGCAGTTGCTCCCGAACAGCGCGCGCGTCGCGTCGGGCTGCGTTGACATCCAGCGTACTGGCGCCAATCACCACGTGCGCCAACCTCGGTCGTGCACCGGCAGTGTCTGCGTCCATGAGTCTTCGCCCCGAATAGGTGGAATCACTTCGTTCGGGCAGGGTCAACCTGAGAGGCGCCTTTGCTCCGAAGAGCGCACGACGGCCCGGATCGCGTCGGCGCAAGGCACCTCGGGCTTGTGTTCTCGGAGCAGGTCCGCAGCCCGCTCGCCTGCCCGCTGTACCATGCCGCGTTCGTCGGCTGCCGTGCCCGGCGCATTATAGACGCTCGATTCGAAATGCTCACCGGACCGCAAACGCTCCAGCGTGTGCGCCACAGTCAGGAACGAACCGCCCGGCCTTACCTCAGCGATGACCTCTGTCGCCATGCTCTTATCGGTCACATCAATGCCCTGGGCGATGCGGCGGGCAGCACGCAGGAACTCGTGATCTATCACCATCTGCTCGTAGGAAGCCAGCAAGCAGTTGTCCAGCGCACCGGCCCCTACCGTAAGCGTGAGCCCGCCGGCAACGCAGAGCGCGTAAGCGAGCATCTTCTCAGCCCCCGCCTGAACGTCCGGGCGTTTCGCGTTCGCCATCACCGGAGCGTACGACGGCAGGTTCAGATACCGGGCAAGCGCCGCAGTCGCCGCGCCGTAAAGGCCAAACTCGGGAGAACCCATGCTGAGGCAACCCTTGCGCAGGTCCATGTTGGCTCCGACGGCCCCGTAGACGACAGGACAACCCCGGCGCGCCGCCTGCGCCAGTGTGAGAAGAAAAAGCGCTTCCGCATGCTGGACCGTAAGCGTTCCCGCCAGGGTGATCGGCGTCGTGGCCCCTGCCATCGGGCACGGCAGCGTGATGATGGGGACCTGTGCCCGCGCCATGTCCACCAGCCCGCGGCCTGAATCCGAGTCCAGCTTCAGGGGCGAAGTGGTTGAAACGGCGGCGGACACGATAGCGTGTTTCGCAAGAGGAGTGCCGCCACTCGCCGCACGCGCCAGCTCGATCCACTCCCGCGCGCCCGCATGGCTGAGCGGCGCCGCCAGGCAATGCTTGGTGGTATTCAGCAGCACTTCGGCATGGGTGTAGAGCTCCGCCAGCTCACCCGGTGCATCCACCGCGTACACCTCCGCACAGACGGCGTCAATACCCTCCAGTGCGTCAGCCAGACGTGTAAAGTCAGCGACGTCCCGGCGAGTAGCATCGCGTTCGGTGTCGGAGCCCACATCGAGCGTCCTCACGTTGTACGCGCCGCACAGATGGAACTCGCGGCCTGCCTTCAGCTCCAGCGCCCGACCGATGCGATCGTGCAGGAGGACCGGGCGCCTGCACGCCGCCACCGCGTCCTCGACCATGCCGCGAGGAAAGGTCAGCACGTTGCTGGCGTCTTTTCGCTGCGAGGCGCCGGCCTCGAGAAGAAGCCGCCGAACGTCTTCTGCCGCCACAGCAACGCCGGTTCGCTCCAATACCTCCAGCGCGTGGCGATGAATGGCAACTGCTTCCTCATCTGAGAGGATGTGGAACGTGCCCTCGCTCAAGGGGCGCCTCCTGTACTCACGCCTGGGAGTCTTGCTATCCGGGCGATCGTGCCCCCAAGAAGCTGAGCACGGTCGGTCTCGGAAACATCGAGCCGCTGCACCTTCATCAGCTCGTAGGTCAGCTGCAGGGAGGTGCCGAAACCACCGTCCGAGCCGAACATCATGCGGGAGCCACCGAACTCCTCTACCAACCGTTGCACCGCGAAATATGGGCACGTGCAGGACGACAAGTAGATGTTGGAATGCCTGCGGGCCGCCTGCAGTGCAGCTCGCCACATATCCATCAGCCCTGAATGAGCCAGAATAATGTTGGCTTCCGGATACATATCAGCGAGGTAGGCGATCTGGAACGTAGTGCTGTATGGGGGGCTCCCGTCATGGAAAACCAGCGGAACATCGAGCCGGATACATTCCTCCACGATAGGAAACATGTACGGCCGAACCACCGAAAAAGCCTGCAACCACGGGTGGAGCTTCAGGCCACGCATGCCGCAAGACTCCACACACCTGCGCAGCTCTTCCACAGCGCGCTGCCCGTCATATGGGCTCACCGTGCAAAAGGCGTAGAAGCGATCCGGGAACTCCTGCACCCAGCGCCGCAGTTGCTCGTTGCCCGCCTGTGCGTCTCCGATGAAGCCCTCCAGCGTACACAGAATTGACTTGTCCACGTCGTTCTCATCCATGGCCCGGACAAGAGCGGCGGGCCCTTCGCACTTCACCCCGGCGAACTCAGAGAACAGATGCGTGTGTGAATCAATTATCACTATGTCTCGCCAAGCTTCAGAAGGCTCGCCAGGTTGCCGCCCAGCACCGCGACACGGTCAGCTTCGGATATGTCAAGCCGTTTGACCTTCTCCAGTTCGATCATCAGATCCGACCAGGGGCTGTTGGATCCGAAGCACACGCGAGACCCCCCGAGCTCCTGCGTGTAAGGTTCCAGGCATGCCGGCATAAAGTGCGAGGTCTCCAGGAGAATGTTCGGGGAAAGTTGTGCTGCCGGCAGCGAATCGTACCAGAAGTCCGGATAGCCACAGTGACCACACAGGAACGTGACGTCCGGAAACGTCCGCGCCAGTTCAAGCAACTGAAGGGGCATTGCGCTGCACGCCGTGCCTGTGTGGCAGTAAATGGGCACGCCGTATTCCTCGCAAACATCCACGAGCGGATGCGCCAGTTCGTCGTTCAGCGTGAACCCCTGCACAAAAGAGTTGAGTTTCAGACCGCGCAGCCCTTCACCCAACGCACCACGCAAAGTCTGCACTGCACGCTCACCGTACCATGGATTGGCCGTCGCGAATCCTACCAGCCGGTCGGGATGGGCCCTCTGCGCCTCGAGGATCAGGGCGTTGCCCTCGGCATTATCCACAGCAATGTGCCGATCCATCGGGCAGACCACGGCTACGTCCACCCCGAACTCGTCCATCTGGCGCAGCAATTGCTCGGCCGAAAGGGACCGATCTCTATCCGGGCCGATGTGACAATGGGCATCAATGATCACGAAAGGAGGCCTTCCCTGCAAATGGCCAAACATCCAGCAAATCCATCGCCAAACACTGTATCCGTGGCGCCGCTACCTGTCAAGTCGGGGCTCTCCTCTGGCCATAAGGATCTATCTCGGCGCACGGCGTCCTACGCGCAGAGCCGCTCAATGAACGCGCGTGCCTCGTCCGCAAGGGTTGTCGGCGGAAGCGGCCTGATCTCGAAAACGAGCGGCCCGCGGAAGTCCCTGTCCTGAATCCAATCAGCCAGGCACTGCCAGTGCTCGCGGGGTATTGTCCCCGTGCCGGGAGTGAAGTGCCCGACGCCCCACGGACGCCGGCCGTTGTCCGAGAGCCGGTCCTGCAAGTGCAAATGCACCAGACGGTCGCCGAAGGCGTCGAGGAACTCCGGGATGCTTGATCCGTCTGCGTAACAGTGGCCGACGTCCAGGCAGAATCTCAGCGAGGGCATTGCCGAGAGGGCTCCTTCAATGACGCGGAACGGGCTGTTCTCCAGGGCAAGCAGCACCCCTTTGTCCTCTGCGTACTGCACCACTCTGCGGGCGAGAGCGTAGTCGGGCTCTTCAAGTGTGATGCCTATGTTGGGAGGGTGAATCACAACGGTGTCCATGCCGGTGTACGCCGCGCAGTCGATCTGCTTTGCGTTGCCGCCGAAGTCCCAAACGCCGCCACTGTGGAGACTGGCGGGCACGTCTTTGAGCAGCACGCGCAGGCGCTCACGGTAGCATGGAGAGCAAAGGTCCTGCTCAGCTCTCCAGTGTTCGTGCACTTCGACGCCGTAGCCGTACCTGGCCACCTCCTGCACGGCTTCCTCGAGGCCGGTTGGCTTGCTGTAGAACTCATAGTTCCAAAGGCTGACGCGGTAGTCGAATCTCATCGTCTTGTCTGCTCCGCAGAAAGAACCCTTTGCGTTTCGAGGCCACAGCCCTCACAATGCCACACGCTGCCGGGGCAACAAGGTTGATCGGAGTGAATCTTGCGACACTTTGCGTGGGTCCAAGGCTGCTCAAGATGCGTTACGACACGCGCCGTGCTGCCGCGCCACACGCACGAGCGCATGGACGTTCTCAGGCGGGGTCCCCCTCGGCACCCCACAGCCGGGGCTGAGGATGAGCCGGCCCGAGCCCGCCGCCTCCAGGCACCTGCGCGCACTGCGCTCGACCGCTTCGAGCGTCCCGTCCCTGAGCAGCATCGTCGGCACGTTCCCGCGCACCGCCGCCCGGTCCTCAAACGCCTCTATTGTCCGACCCAAATCCGCGGGACCGTCTATCTCCACGCATGCGGCGCCGGTCGTGGGCAAGGCACCTGAGAGGTGGTCAGTATTGCCACAGACGTGGAGAAACGGATATACACCCGCCTTTCGGATCGCCTCCAGGACGGGCGGCTGGTAGGGCTTGACGAACTCCTCGTACATCTCAAGGCTGACGAGCGAGGCGGTCGAATCCCCGAATTGAATCCCGTCAACCCCCGTGCGCGCCATCGCCACACCAAAGGCCTTTGCCACCTCAGTGCAGAACTCCAGGAGCCGGTGAACCTTCTTCGGTTCGAGCACCAGGTCGAGCATCAAGGTCTCAGCCCCGCGCAGGATCCCGGCCAACTGGAACGCGCCCGACTCGATGTTGCCTTCGATGAAGAGCTCTCCGCGGTTCTCCTCCACGGCTCTCCGCACGGCCGCAAGCTGGAAGGGCATGCGACCGTCCGACTCCGGGTCCGGCACAGTGAGGTCATCGAGCTTGTCCCACTCATCAAGCACAGGGCCGAGGCCCCACGGTTCGTCATCCTCCGGGAACGCAATCTCTCCCCCCAGCGCGCTGTGCATGACCCAGGCGTCCGAGGCGATGTAAGCACCGTCCAGTCCCAGTTCGCGGCAGACCCCGAACAAGGTCAAGGCATTGACCTCAGAGTCTTTGTGGATTCTACTCTGAGGGATGCCCCGAATCTCGGCGGCGGCTGCGAGGAGCGACGCCATAACTGGGACCCGGTCAACCGGCTCTCTATCAAGCAGACGACGGATGCGTTCCCGTCCTGTCATTGGCCGACCTCCTTGCGTGAAGCACAGCCTCCGCAACGATGCATCATGCCATTCTCGCGCCCTGAATTATACTGAAACGCGCCTCCTTTCGCTATCTCCCGTGCACGGTTTCTTTGGGATTATTCGAGGCATGACGTTTGTGCTGGACAATACCGAGTGACAGCGATAGAATCCCCGCATAATCCGAGATTCCCCTTCACGTTGACACGTTGAGGCGTAAGACCAGAGAGGTGTGGGCAAGATGAATGCGAGGCAGTTGAGCGCCGCAGTATTTTGCGTCGGGCTGCTCGTGATGACGACTGGGCCGGCGGCGCGGCAGCCGACCGGAACCATCGAGGGCACGATGTACCCGGTGCTGCCGGGCACGCACTCGGGCAGCGGCTACACGGCGATCGAGTGCGGGATGGATGGGCGCATCTATGTGGGCACGGCGAATTACGGCGCGAGTGCTCACCTTGTGGCCTTCGACCCGCAGACAGGCACGTGGGAAGACCTCATAGACGCCCACGGGGTGACCCGCGAGGAAGGCACCGGGCTGGATTCCCAGGGCAAGTTCCACGCTAAGATCCTTGTCGGTGCCGACGGCACTATCTGGGCCGCCACAAAGCAAGGGCACGAGGACTTCGGCAACCGCCCCGAATACGGCGAGAGCCCCAGTGGCTACCCGGGCGGGCATCTGTTTTGCTACAATCCTCAGAATGGCGAAGTGCGCGACCACGGCACCCTCAAAAGGCAAGAGGGCCTGATGGGCGGCGCCATCGACCGCAAGCGGCAGCGACTGTACTACTGGACCGGCCCCAAGCAGCACCTCCTCGCCTATGACATCAGGACCAACACTGTGAGGGACATGGGCAAGATCGGCGGCTCCCCGCGCTACGTGGCGATCGACCCGCGTGGGCGCGTATTCGGCATGGGCCGGGCCGGCATTCTCTGGATGTATGACCCCAAGGCCGACAGGCTTTACGACCTCGCCGTGCGGATTCGCGGGGGCGGAGAATACAAAGACCCGTACGTGCTCATAATGAGCGCGGACGGCCGGAGAATCTTCGGCTCTGCGATCGGCGGCGAGCACGTGATGGTGTTCGACCTCAGCAGCATCAACACCGAGGCGAGCGTGCCGGGCGCCAACGGCACGATCGTGTGCACGAACGTCTGCCGCTCCATCCCGGAGCCCCTCAATCCCGGTGACCAGCACGCGGGGGTCCTCGGCAACGACGGGCGTTACTACTTCACCAACAGCCCTCGCTCCAGTGAGGGCGTGCACGTG
>JAUWZH010000229.1 GCA_030615435.1 Candidatus Brocadiaceae bacterium
TTCTGATGCTCGTTCGCGAGGACGTATCGGGCAGGAGCGTCTCGGGGTCGAGGTAGGTCTCTCCGCGCGTCCAGTAGCTCCATGCCCACGCTATCGCTTCGGCGTTGCGAACCTCGTAATTGAGCACGAGCCATTTTCTGCCCTCCTTCACCTCCTCTTTCAGGCCCATCCGGACCGAGCCGCAGGGCACGCCGTTCCAGCCGAGGGCGTAGGCGAGCTGCTCCCCCGGCCCAAACGGGCGCACGGAGGGACGGATCCTGGACGCCTGAGGGTCGGGAACTGGCTCCGCGACCTCTCTGCCAGGCAGCAGGGCCGATACCAGGCCGAGCGTCGCCGAGGCCGCAAGACCAGTGAAGACGATGGCGAGCAGAGCTTTCCTGTCAGTATTCATGCCGCGTGACCTCCACTCGGGAGAAGGCCGCATCCAATCTCGGGGGACGTGTCATCTCGCCGGCGCCTCCAGAGCGGGCTCAGCCCTCCTCCAGCGCCCTGAGCAGCCACCTGGTGGAGCGTTCGATGGCCATCCGCTTCCATTCGAGCGAATAGAAGTTGTGGTTCGCGCCCGGGACCTCGTCGAAATCCGCCCGCACCCCTCTTTCTGAGAAGAAAGGTTGGAAAATCTTTCGCGCGTCCCCGGCTTCTGGGTCGGCGCCCCCGAACAGGAAGAACAGCCTTCCGGGGAAGCGCCCCAGTTCTGCGACGATCTGGGCCTCGCGCGCCGACTCCTGCAGGTCGCGGCCGCCCTCGCCCTGCTCCTTGCTGAAGTGCCCGAACAGCACCTTCATCACCATGCGGAAGTTCACCCTGCCCCGCAGGAGTTTCTTCCACGTCTCACGCCTCAATGCCTTCCGCACGTACTGGCCCAGGAAGTGGCCCGTCCGCTTCAGGTCCTGCCTCCGCCGGCGCTGGGACTGGAACGGGTAGGTTGACCAGCACACGGCGGCCCGTATGCCATCATCGATGCCCAGCGCGCCGAGAGCGACGTTCCCGCCGGAGCACATGCCCCACAGGGCGATGGGCGTGCCGTGCGGCAGTCTGGAGCGCAGCTCACGAACGGCCGCGCAGGTGTCCCGGGTCATCAGGTCCAGGTCCGTTTCAAAGGGATCGCCCTCGCTCTCACCGCGCCCGCTCAGGTCGAAGCGCAGCGCGGCCAGCCCCCGCTCATTGAGGTGCCTGGCGCTCTCGACCAGGATGCGGTGAGGCCCCATGCGGCACCCGCTCCAGCCGTGAACCAGCACCACGGCGGCCCTGGGCCGCACCTCGGGCAGTCCGAGCGTGCCGTAGAGCACGTTCCTGCCGCTCGCAAAACTGATGGCCTGCTCGGGCAACAGCCATTCCCTGCCTTTCCCGGCGACGCCTTTCGTAAGAGATTCCTGTCGTGATCTGTTGCCGCATCTACGAACGGCATTCAGCGCGATTGCAGGCGCCAGAGGACCATTATGAACCTGCGGGGACGGTGATACAAGGAGAGAGGGAGGCTCGCATAAAGGGGGGATGGGCGGCGCGGCCTTTTCCCGAACTGGTTTCCCGGCCAGGATTCGAACCTGGGATAGCAGGACCAAAACCTGCTGTGTTACCTGTTACACCACCGGGAAACCCCTGTAGCATCTCCGATGGCGTTTCGTCCCGAAGCGCAGAGGGGGCTCTCGAAGATCAACGGCGTTGATGCGGCTGGGCCTGGCGCGCCCTTGCCAGGAACGCCAGGAGGAAAACGTTCACGCCCACGCCCCCCAGCGGGCGGGCCAGCCGGATACGCGCCCGAAAAAAGGCGGGTAAATCTATCCGCGGCCGCTCAGAATTCAAAGATGAATTCTTTGACCTCCTCTTCAATCTCCGCAGGAGGAGCTTCGGGTTCTTCCGGTTCGGCGGGAATCGGTCCGACGAACGGGACAGCCTCTTCCGCCTCCGCGACTTCCATGGGGGCAGGGGGGTGGAACTTCTCCCAGGTGGCCACGCTCACGAACAGGTCGGCGTCGAGGATCTGCTCCTTCTGGTTGAATACGGTGGCCAGGGCCGTGGTCCGGTAAACGTTGCTGACGTGCACCTCGCCCTTGCGGGTTTGCACGCCCGCAGCGAACTCCGAATAGACCACGAACTTGTCATTTTTCTTCAGGCCGCGGTCCTCACCGCCCTCCAGCATGACGAAATCGTAGCCGGGCGCGATGCCCAGAACCTTCCCGGCGGCCACCATCTTCTTCCCTATTTCCTCCCCCCCCGTGATCTTGTCATAGAGCTCCTTCCAACCGTCGGCCTCCTTACGCAGCTCGGCGGCTGCGGCCTCCCATTTTCCCTGGGCCGCATCGTAGTTTCCCTGCCACTCTCTCACCTCGTTTCGCGCCTGCTCGTACATCGCTTTCATCTCGTCGAACTGCTTGGTGAGGTCGGCGAGGGCTGCTGTGTGCTTGGCCTCTGCCTCGTTGAGTTCCCGCCCGAGCCTCTCCTGGACCTCCGTCAGCTTGGCGGTCTTGTCGGCGATCAGTTCTCGCCCGTGTCGCACAGCATTCTCGAGCTCGCTCGTGCGCTCGGTGAGCCGCTTGTATTCCCCCTCGTAGAAGCCCAACAGCCCCTGCATCGTGGCGTAGGCATCGGCCTCCTCCTGCACCGGCGAGAGATCCAGGGCGCTTTGCACCGCTGAAAGGTTTTCCCAGCCGAGCACCGGCATCAGCTTCTCGTTCTCGATCGCCGCCTTCAGTTGGCCCGCGACGTCGTCGTAGGCCTTCTCGTCGTATTCAAAGCCGTACTCGGCCCCGACCTGACGGGTAATGTCCCAGTCTCTCTCCTGGAACACGCTTGCCACGGACGTCTGAAAGGCCTTCTGGTTCGCGGCGACGGCCTTTTTCAGGATGGAATACTGCTGAAGAAACCATATCGCCGCGCCTATGCCGACGAGAGTCAGCACGATGAAAATGACCAGCGCCACCGCTACTCCCGATCCGGACCTGCCTCTTGCTGTGGCCATTATTCACTATTCCTCCGTTGTGTGAACCCTCCGATTCCCACCGTGAAGTGAGAACACAATTCTCCCTTTACCCCCATCGTATCAGTAACTGTATCCACATTGCGGGGCTTTGTCAACCTCTAATTGCCGAAACATGCCATCGTGCTGACGTTTTCTCGGGCAGCCCGGGCGTCGTGCCGCCGCCACGGTGGCTCCTGCGCCTTGGCGACCCTGTCGGGCTTTGCCGCCGCCGCGGCGGCGCTGGGACCGATTCCAGGGCCTCGCCTGGCCTCGTGCGGCGGGGGCAATGTCTGGCGCATCGCGTGCCTTACCTCCCGGCTGCTTCAGGCGCGAAACCGTTGTCCACGGGGCGAGAATTGAGAAGGGAAAAGGCTTGATGCGCCGGGTTTTGCCGCGTAGAATCGGGCTGAGCGGCTGGGCTGTCGAGAGCCGCCGGCGAGGGAGAATCCTAATCCAACGAACATCAGGTGGGAGGCGCACATGACTCGCGAGACAAGAACGATCTCGGTTGAGACGCTCAACGAGATCATCCGGCGGATCGTCGAGGTAGCCCGGCCGGAGAAGATCGTCATGTTCGGCTCTGCCGCCAAGGGCCACATGGGGCCCAACAGCGACGTGGACCTGCTGGTCGTCAAGCGCGGAGCCAACCGGCTGGAGCTCGCCGGTCGAATCTACAGGAACCTGCACGGGGTGGGCGAGGCGGTGGACGTCATCGTGGTGAGGCCCGAGGATGTGGAGAGGTACCGCGATAGCCACGCCCTCGTCATTGCCCCTGCCATGAAGGAGGGGAAGGTCGTCTATGATGCCCGAGAGAAAGCCACCTGATGACCCGGTCGAATGGCTGAACCGGGCCAAGAGCAACCTGGAACGCGCCAGGGCAGACGTGCGCTGGGCGGAGAAGCGGATCGAAAACGAGAAGGGCGCTGACCAATGAAAAGAGCGGGGATTGTCTGCTGCCTCTGCGCTGCGGGGTTGTGTCTGATATGGCTGGGCCAGGTAGCCGCCGGGGAGGGGGCGGAGGAAACGCAGTGGAAGAAGATCACGGTGAGGGGCAGGGTCGGCTACGTGATGCCGAATGAGGTGGCCCGGTCGCTCGGGCTCCCGCGCGAGGACATCCCCGAGGAGGACAACGCCGCGACCTACTACTTGAAGGCAGCGAACGCGCTGCCCGAGAGGAACCGGCAGGACGAGGTGCTTAGAGAGCAGTACGACGCCGCCCTGGAGGGCCCGTGGGGGCCCGAGCAGGCGGAGCTCTACGCCTGGTTCCAGGAGACGGCCGAAGCGAGGCGCCTTTACAGGGAGGCCGCCTCGATGGAGAGGTGCCAGTTCCCGATCATCAGTGGCGAGTCCGGGGAAACGTCCCTTTTTGCCATGCTGCTGACGTACCTTCTGCCGATGAGGGAGCTCGCGCGGCTCACGGTGATAGAAGGACATCTTCTGGAAGGTCAGGGGAAGCTGAAGGGCGCGCTGGAGGCGTACCTTACCCTCCTGCGGACGGGGGGCCATCTGGGCAAAGACCACTGGTTTATTTCCGGCTTGCTCGCCATCGCATGCCAGTCCATGGGAAGGAAGGCGATAGGGCGCTGCCTCGCGCGGCACGACGTGTCGGTGGACCTTCTGGAGCA
>JAUWZH010000271.1 GCA_030615435.1 Candidatus Brocadiaceae bacterium
CATCCTCAGCCACACGCTCGAGGCCCTCGAGGTGAACGATGACGGGGAGGTGAGGGATTTCATAGGGGAATACGAGCCCGAACGCACCCTCCTCGACGTGGACGAGCCCAAGACCTTCGGGATGTTCACCCTCCAGAACTATTACTTCGAATTCAAGAAGCAGCAGGTTGACGCGATGGAGCAGGCCATGAGGGTGGTGCCGCAGGTCGGCAGGGAATACGGGGAGCTCACTGGCCGCCCATACGGCATCCTGGACCCTTACCGCTGCGAGGACGCAGAGGTCTTGCTCGTCGGGCTCGGTTCGACGATGGGCACGCTGAAGGAGGCCGCCGACCGGGTGCGCGAGGAAGAGGGGATCGCCGCGGGAGTGTTGAAGATACGCTGCTTCCGCCCCTTCCCGTTCGAGGAGATACGCAGGACGCTTGCCGATGTTGCCGTCGTCGGGGTGATGGACCGCGCCATTTCCTTCGGCTTAGGCGGCCCTCTTTTCAACGAGGTGCGCTCGAGCCTTTACGGCGGGGCCCGGGAAAACGGCACGGACGCCCCTCTGCCGCTGATCAATTTCATCTACGGCCTCGGCGGCCGGGACCTGAGCCTTGACCTCGCCAGGGACGCTTTCCGCGCACTGGCGGAGGTGAAGCAGACGGGCAGGAGCGCACCCGAGACCCGGTACCTCGGCCTGAGAGAATAGGAGCAGTTCGATTTGAGGTTCTTGATTCTCGGTTGAGCGGCATCCAACGACGTGGAGTCCGGCCGTGCCGGCGAATCAAGAATCGCAAGTCGGAATCGAAAACGGAGGCGGCTCATGCCGACCACAAAGCTCAAAGACCTTGCGAACATGACCGATTTGCTCAGCGGCGGCCACGCCGCCTGTCCAGGGTGCGCCGGCCCGATTGTGCTGCGTCTGATACTGCTCGCCGCCCAGCAGGAGGGAGCCTACGTCGTTGGCAGCATCGCCACGGGCTGCATGGAGGTGTGCACCACCATCTACCCGAAGTCCGCCTGGCGAATCCCGATGATTCACAACGCCTTCGAGAACTCCGCCGCCACCATCAGCGGCGTGGAGACGGCCTACCGGGCCCTCAAGAAAAAGGGCAAGGTGGACAAGGACATCCGTTTCATCGCCTTCGGCGGCGACGGAGGCACCTACGACATCGGCCTGCAGTCGCTGTCCGGCGCGTTGGAGCGCGGGCACAACTTCACCTACGTCTGCTATGACAACGAAGCCTACATGAACACCGGCATCCAGCGCAGCGGGGCCACGCCGATGGGCGCCTTCACCACCACCGCCCAGGCGGGAACCGTCGCCGCCGGCAAGGCTCAGCGCAAGAAGGACCTGACGGCCATCGTGGCCGCGCACGGGATCCCTTACGTGGCGCAGGCTTCCCCACACCGCACGCGCGACCTCATGCAGAAGGCTCAGAAGGCGGTCGCCACCGAAGGGCCTTGCTTCATCAATGTGCTGAGCCCCTGTCCGCGCGGGTGGCGCTTCAAGCCCGAGGACTCCATCGAGATGGCGAAGCTCGCCGCCGAGACCTGCGTGTGGCCCCTGTACGAGATCGAGGACGGGGAGCTGAGCATCAATTACAAGCCGCGCGAGGGCAAGAAGAAGCCCGTGCGCGAGTGGCTCAAGAGCCAGGGGCGCTTCAGACACCTCTTCACCCCCAGGAACGAGCACCTGATCGAAGAGATCCAGCAAGAGGTGGACCGCAAGTGGGAAGCGCTCCTGAAGCGGGAAGCCTGAGGGCCAGAATCAGCCCCTGGCTGTGGGCAGGCGATGGGCCGTAAGCGAAGCGATGCATATCTTGCTGACCAATGACGACGGGGTTTTCGCGCCTGCGCTCTGGGCCCTCCGCGAGTCCCTTCTCAGGCTCGGGCGGGTTACGGTGGTGGCTCCCCGCACCGAGCAGAGCGGGGTGGGCCACGCCATCACCTACCTTGCGCCGATCACCGCCGAGCGCGTGCGGGTGCAGGGGGACGCCGAGGCGTACGCCATCAGCGGGACCCCCGCCGACTGTGTGAAATTCGCACTGCTGGAGCTTCTGTCCGAGCCGCCGGAACTCGTTGTGAGCGGGATCAACCTGGGGTATAACGTCGGCCACTACGTCTTCTACAGCGGCACGGTGGCCGCCGCGGTCGAGGGAGCGATGAACGGGATACGCTCCGTCGCGTTCTCCACCGCCGGCAGCAACGCCGGGGACCTTTCCGCCATTGCCGCCCAGGCGCTTCGCGTGCTGAAGGTGATACTGGAGCGCAGTCCTCGTGAGGCGGACGGCGCTCTCGCTTACAACGTGAACCTGCCGGAGCTTCCCGGTCCGTCTCAGGGCGATCCCCGCATCCTCTTCACTCATCACAAGGCCTCGGCGTTCCCTGAGCGCTACGTGAAGGAGGAGACACAGGGCGCCGTCGCCTATCAGCTTGACATCCCGTGGAGGGAAGTCACCTCGAGCGAAGAGGGCTGCGACGTGCACGTGGTTCAGGCCGGCATGATATCGGTTACCCCGTTGCGCGCGACGCTGACGGACCTCGATTCTCTTCGCGCTCTCGACTCGCGGGAGGGCTCGGGGCCCGGGGAGGAGGGATCGGAGCCAAGGCCCCGGACGTGAAACTCGGAAACTCGCAACGCCCGGCGGTCGCACGTAGGAGGTGAGAGGGCCATGAAGCACATCGGAGGCCTGTGGATTGTCGCAGCTCTGCTGGCGCCGCTTATGGCGTGGAGCATCGGCTGCTCCAAAGAGGAGCCTTCAGGCGCCCGGAGCGAGGATGAGGGGGAGCGGTACTACGAGCGCGAGGTCGGCAAGAACCCCGTCGAGGCGCCTGCCGATTACCTCTATACTGTCACGGTGACGGCGCCGCGCCGCATGAAGGAGACGCTCTTTCTGGCCGAGATCAGCAAGGAAATCAAGACGTTTTGGGCGTTCCAAGATCGCTACCCGGAGTCCCTGCTGGAGCTGGAGGAGTGGCGTGGAGCGCCGCTGCCCGAATTGCCGAGAGGCCTGGGCTACGATTACGACCCTGAAACCGGGGAGCTCCGGGCCGTGGAGGTTCCCCTGGAGGAGTAGCCGGCCCGTCGTGCCGCTCGGGACGGCACGCTACATGGACTCACTTCCATCCCATCGAGGCACATCGTGGCGAAACGCATCAAGAGACAGTGGACCGACCAGGACCGTCTCGCGCAGCGCGAGAGAATGGACGCGCTCTACATGGAACGCGAGGCCGCCCGTGCGAAAGCCACCCGCAAGAGCGCGGGATTCAGCTACATCCGCGGCGACCTGCACATGCACACCGTTTACAGCGACGGCTCCGGCAGCGTGGACGACATGGTCAGGGTGGCCCGCGCGCGTGCGCTGGACTTCATCTTTATCACCGACCATTACACTATCAGGCAGAAGGTCGAGTGCAAGAAATACCCCGGCGTGTGGTGGGGCCAGGAACCCGGGGCCGGTCCGCATCACGTCTGCATCCTTGCCGGGGACAAGAAGTTCACCCCCTGCAAGAAGATGAGAAAGGACGCCGAGCGGCTGCGCGCCCTGGGGCACTTCTTCTTCTATCCACACCCCTGCGGCTGGTACCCACGGAAGTGGTACAGCGAGGAGCAGAAGAGCGCGCTGGGCGAGCTCGGGACACAGTTCGCCATGGAGGTGATGGGCGGCATCTTCCGGGTGGCGGCGTTCCACGACGAGTGGATCGAGGCCAACGTTGCGCTGTGGGACCGCTACCTGAAGGCGGGCTGCCGCGTCACGGGGCTCGGGGCCACGGATTCACACTTCGCT
>JAUWZH010000307.1 GCA_030615435.1 Candidatus Brocadiaceae bacterium
GAAGGCGGTGGCCGAGGGCGACTGGCACGCCGGGTGGCTCGAGACGTCCATGGTCATGGCTCTGGCGCCGGACCTGGTGAGGATGCAAGACCTGGCGTCGGACCCCGAACCGCTGCGGGACCTGATGATGGAACATCCGGACAACTACCAGCGCGCGGAAAAGGTCGTGGACGATGAGTTCACGGTTCCCCGCATGACGCAGCGGCCGGACGTACGGGTCGGTGTCATGGGACATCCGGAACGGGCCTCTCCCGAACTCGGCAGGAAGATCGTCGAAAGCGCCGTCGAGGCCATTTCGGCGAAGATTGACGAGCTGGAATCCAGGGCGGACGGCGTCTATAAGGAGGTGGCCTTCACGCCGCCGCCTCTGCTCCTGAAGTAGCCCGGACGCGAGGCGAAGAGCCCGGAGAGAAAGCGGCAAGAAGGGCGCGCTCAGTGGGGAAAGGCTGCGTATAGATGCGCGGCGGATGCTGCTGATCCGATTGTCGCAGCCCGAGAACACGTATGGGCGCTTTGCCGACGGGGTTCTGAGGGCGGAGGGTTTGAACGGGTTTGTGGCTCTCGTGCCAGACTGGGGCGAGGGCGCGAGCAAGAGCCCTTCGGCCTCGAGCTCAGGGCGGCTCGGCTGAGCTCGCCGAAGTCCGAGAGGCGGCAACCTTTACATCCTCCCCGACCGCACCGATCCAGCAAACAAGGCCGACAGGTTTCACTATGACTACTGCAACCGCCTCATCAAGGTCGAACACTCGGACGATTACGGGGAGGCGACTCCTACATGGTCAACTGTGGTGACGCGTGTTATTATGTGGGCAGTGAAATTGCTCGGGAAGCATGGGGCCAGGGAGTAGCGTAACGAGCAGTGTTACGGCGACTGCTTGCCCGGCCTGAGCTTCAGGACCCAATCATCCACGACATCCCCCTTGCCGGGCTCCTCGGATAGGCGACAGCGCGGCTTTGAAGGCAATGCCGATCGTGATGGGTCGCACTCGCCCGTGTGGGAAACCGACTATGGCCAAGATCCCCCGCGACAAACTGATGGACAAGGTCCAGCGCCTGCCCGAAGGGCCGGGCATCTACCTGATGAAGGACCGCCGGGGAGAGGTCCTCTACGTCGGGAAGGCCAAGAGCCTCCGCGCGCGCGTGCGAAGCTACTTCCACCGGAGCGCCGACGATGACCGCCTTATCACGCGGCAGATCGGTGAGGTGGCCGACGTGGACGTGGTAGTGGCGGGCTCCGAGAAAGAGGCCCTGATCCTCGAAAACAACTTCATCAAGCAGTTCCGCCCGAAATACAACGTCCTGTTCCGCGACGACAAGAGCTTCGTGAGCATCAAGGTCCCCCTGGACGAGCCCTGGCCCCGCCCAATAGTGACGCGTCGGCTCGAAGACGAGAACGCCCTGTATTTCGGGCCCTACGCCAGCGCCAAGAGTGCCCGGCAAACCCTGCGGCTTCTCCAGGACGTCTTCCCGCTGCGCAGGTGCTCCCTTCGGCAGTGCCGCGAGGCCCGGCGCCCCTGCATTTACGGGGAGATGGGCAAGTGCCTCGCCCCGTGCTGCGCGGAGGTCCCCGAGCAGCACTACTCCCGGCTCGTCGGGCAGGTGAAGATGTTCCTGGAGGGCAAGGGCGAGGATCTGCTGGAGGAACTGCGCGGGCAGATGGCGGAGGCCGCCGGCGAGCTTGATTACGAGAGGGCCGCCATACTGCGCGACCGCATCCGGGCCATCGAGGCCACGCTGGAAAGGCAGCAAGTCGCTTCCTCGGTGGGTAAGGTGGACCGGGACGTATTCGGGCTCGCCGTCACGGACCGCAGCGTCTGGGTGGCGGTGCTGTTCGTGCGGAAAGGCAACCTCCAGGACGTGGCGAGCTACCGGTTCCGCGCGAGTCTCGGCAGCGGAGAGGATGTCTTCCGGTCCTTCCTGAACCAGTTTTACGCCGCCAACCGATTCATTCCGAGTGAGGTATTGCTGCCGGTTCCGCACCCGGACGCCGGGGTGCTGGGGGAGTGGCTGAGCGAGAAGAAGGGACGCAAGGTCAGGGCGATCTGGCCGCAGCGGGGCGCCAAGAAGCGGCTCGTGGCGCTCGCAAACGGCAACGCGAGGGAGGCCGAACGCATCTCCACGGATGCCCAGCAGAGGCGGCGGCAGGAAATGGAGTCGCTCCGGGAAATCCTGGATTTGAGCGAGTTGCCGCGCAACATCGAATGTTTTGACATTTCAAACCTTGGCGGGCGCGAGGCGGTGGGCTCGATGGTCGTCTTCCGCGATGGCGAGCCGGACAAGTCGTCGTATCGCCACTACAAGATCCGGCACGTGGAGGGCCAGGACGACTTCGCAATGATGGGGGAGGTCTTCGCGCGCCGCTATCGTGACTGGGAGGACGGGGAAGGGCCGGCGGAGCTGATAGTGGTGGACGGCGGCAAGGGGCAGCTCTCGGCTGCGCGTGAGGCGTTGTCTGAGTTGGGCTTAGGTGAGGCCGAGGTGGTGGCCCTCGCCAAGGAGCGCACCCGCAGGGGCCGCAAGGTCAGGGTCGAGCGGGTCTTCGTGGCCGGCCGCAGCAAGCCGCTCGAACTGCCGGAACACAGCTACGGATACCGGCTCATGACACGCGTGCGGGACGAGGCGCACCGCTTCGCCGTCTCTTACCACCGCAAGCTCCGCCGGAAGGCTGCCATGGCCTCGCCCTTGACCGAGGTGCCCGGCGTCGGGGCGCGGCTGGCGGGCCGGCTGGTGGACCACTTCGGCAGCCTGGACAGGGTCGCCGAGGCCGGGGTGGAGGGTCTGATGCAGGTCAAAGGCGTCTCAGAGCGCCTCGCCAGGGCCATCCGCAGCCACCTGCAGGGCGAGAACGCCTGAAGCTGCGGCCTCATCCAGGCGCGCCTGCACAGCAGCGTTATGTTGACTCCAGGCGTCTTTTTGCTTAGAGTACAGGGTAGGATTGATGGCTTCTTGAGTGCCTCCCCCCGGCCGGCTGCCGAGACGGACCGCCATTGGGATGAACCCCACTGATAGAGGCCGAGACAATGCGCTGGTTTCTTCGATCCAAGATACACAACGCCACCGTGACGGAGGCGGAGGTCCACTACGCCGGCAGCATAGG
>JAUWZH010000176.1 GCA_030615435.1 Candidatus Brocadiaceae bacterium
GGCGAACTTGCTGGCGGAAGAAATCGAGAGGAACGCGCAGCGGGCGACGCGAAGCGGTGAAGACCTGGAGCGGCTGGAGCGGCATCGCACCGAAAGGCACGCAGAACTTGAAACCCTCCAGCAAAAGGCCCGCCGACAGGGCGAGGAGCGCGACGAGTTGGCAGCGGAATTGAGTTCCTTGAGGAGCGAGCTCAGCAGGCTGGAGGAGCAGCAAAACGGCCTGCGGGCCCTGGCCGGGAGCCTGCACCGCGAACTCGCCCGGCGCCGGACAGAGCTCCAGCGCATCGAGAACGAGCAGCGCGCCAACGCCGTTCAGGAGGGGGAGACCGCCGAGCGAATCAGCGCCGCACAGCAGGCCAGGACCCGCCTGGAGCAGCAGAAAGCAGAGCTGGAGGACCTCGTCCGAGAGCGCTCCGAGGTCCGTGAAAGGGCGCAGGAGACAATCGGCGGTTTTCAGGAGGGGCTCGAACGGCGCGGCTCCCAACGCGAGCAACTCGACGGCGAAGTGGAGGGACTCCGCGTCAAGGACCACGAAGTCCGCCTGAGGCGAGACCACCTCCGCGAGAGGATCACCGAGGAGTGTGCAGTGCGGCTTGAGGCCTTCGAATTGGCGCCGCAGCAGTGGCGCGAACATCCCCCGTTCACCGAGGCGCAGATCGAGGAGTTCCAGCAGGCGGGGGACGACGGTCCGTCCGCGCCGCCCGTCGCCGGGTGGTACGCCGAGGCTCACCGGCAAGCCCCCGAAGGACCGGAGGCGCAGGACACGCCGAAGGTAATCAAGCTCGCAGAGGCTGCCGAGTTGCGCGAGCGCGTGCTCGCCATGGCCGATTCCCCCGAAACGGCCTGGGACCAGGTGCGCGCGCAGGCGGACAGGCTCAGAAAGAAGGTGGAGAGGTTGGGCGGCGCGAACCTCGATGCGATCCGGGAACAAGACGAGCTGGAGATCCGCTCGCAGTTCCTCACCACTCAGAAAGAAGACCTGGAGAAGGCGCGGCGACACGAACTGGAACTGATCCGCACGCTGAGCCGCAAGAGCCGCCAGAACTTCCTCGAAACCTTCGAAGCGGTGCGCCAGAACTTCCAGGCGCTCGTCCGAAAGCTCTTCGGCGGGGGCACCGGCGACCTCGTCCTGCAAGAGGAAGAGGCCGACGTCCTGGAGGCAGGCATCGAGATTGTGGTGAAGCCGCCGGGCAAGGAAACGATGTCCATTTCCCTATTGAGCGGCGGGGAAAAAGCGCTCGCGGCGGTCGCCCTGTTGTTCGCAATCTTCGAGGCCAAGCCGAGCCCCTTCTGCATTCTGGACGAGGTGGACGCGACGCTTGACGAGACGAACATCGCCCGCTTCCTCGGATTGCTCGAGGAATACAGGAAGAATACGCAATTCATCGTTGTCACACACAGCAAACTGACGATGAGCGCCGCCAGGACGCTCTACGGCATCTCCTTACAGGAGGACGGCGTGAGCAAGAAGGTGGCCGTCAATTTCGAGGAGGTGGATCACCGTCTTGCCGAAATGACCCGCGAAACCAGGTCCGCCGCCCGCCACGCCAGGGCCGGCTGAGCAACGGGAAGAACACACGGGGGTTTCAAGTCTCGGATTCCGGCCCGCTGAAGCCGGCAACCAGAACCGTTGTGTCATCCCGCAGCTCGCCCTCACCCACGTGCCGCTCGACTGCCCTGACGATATGTCGGGCCAAGTGCGCCACGCCCAGCCCTTCGCCCTCCCGCACGGCGGCGAGGAGCCCTTCCCTTTCGAAGGGCCTCGATTCGTGCACCCCTGCTTCCACCACGCCGTCCGTGTAAACGATCAACCTGTCGGCGGGCATCAGGGGAAGCGATTCTTCCTCGAAGGTCGCCCCCTCTTCCACCCCGATGACCATGCCCCCCTCCTGGAGCCAGGTGCTGCGGCCCTTTCGCAGCAGCAGAGGGTGGGGATGGCCACAGCAGCAGTAGGTGAGGAGATTCCTCTCCAGATTCACTTCCAGATAGCACAGGGTTATCTGCATCTCCGCGCGCGTGAGGTCCCCACAGAAGGCTCGATTGACCTGCGAGATCATCTGCGCGACCGACTGGCGATGGGCAGACTCGGCGCGCACCACCGAGCGGAAGGCGCTGGCCAGAAGCGCCGCCCCCAGGTCGTGCCCCGTCACGTCGGCGACCAGCAGGCAGACGCGGTCCTGCTGATGCCAGTAATCGAAGAAGTCGCCTCCGATCCTTTCGGCCGGGCGGCAAACCCCTGCCGCACGGAAGGAACCTGCCGACAGGGGCTTTTCGGGCAGGAGGCTCAGTTGGATTTCGGCTGCGATTTCCAGCTCATGTTCCAGCCGCCTCCGCTCGCGCTCGGCGGTGAGCAGGCGACAGAGGTTGACCTGCGCCGCCGTGTGCGCGGCCACCGTCTGAACGAGCCTTACGTCGCTCGCCGTGAACGCCCCCCCGCCCGTCTTCCGTGTCAGGTTGATCACGCCGACGATCTGTCGTTCCGCGCCGTAATCGTCCGGGATGGTGAGCGGCACGCTCAGGAAACTGGGCGAGTTGCGCAGTTCGCGCACGCCCAGGGATTCCGAGGGCATGGGGTCGCCCTCTCGGACCAGGAGCTGCTGACCGCTGGCAAAGACCTTGCCGCTGATGCGCTCGCCGGGCCTCACGACGGTGTCGTCGGCGATGTGTTCCGGCACCCCGACGCTGGAGCGGATCTTCAGGGTATTGCTCTCGGGGTCGAGCAGCATGATGGAAGCGCGCCCGCATTCCAGCAGGTCTGCGGCCTCTCTCACCACGAAATCGCAGATTTTCTGCTCGTCCAGCAGCCCACCGACCCGCTGGCTCGTCTCGTAGAGAAAATCGAGCCTGCGGTCCTGACGCAAGCGCCCCCGCGATGGGGCTCGCCTCTGCGCAGGGCCGGCAAGCCGCGCCCCCAGGACCTCAGAGGCCAATTGCGCCGCCAGCCTGTGTCGCGCCCCCTGCCCCTCGGCAATCACCAGCCAGCCGGTGGGCTCGTCCCCTGCGAGAATGCGGGCCGACGCCCCGCCGGCCGGCGCCTCCGAGCTTTCCTCCCTCAACTCAAGCCTCACGTCCGCAAGCTCGGAGAGCTGGGCCAGTAAGGCCCGATGCTCCGCCCGAATGGTATGCCGGGAGGAGCCTTCAGCCTCAGACGTTCCACTGGGTTCTTGCTGACCCATTTCCCTGCTCCGGCAGCCCGTGGCCGCGCCGGCTCCGCTTCACCCCTGCCCATTGTAGAAAACCCCTTGCCGAAAGGCAAAGACGATTCGTTCGACAAAGGGAAGCCCTCGGCGCGCGGGAGGGACGGCCCGCCGCCCGCGAGAAGGGGCGGCATTTGCCCCCGCCGGGCGTCCGACGTATTATTCGGGAAAACAGTTGGGGGGCGCAACCGATGAGGTACAAAGAGGTCATCTTCTCGTTCGCAGCGGTCGGGGTGATTGTGGTGGGCGGCCTTTGTTCAGGAGGCAGCGAAATGGTCTTGCAGACCGTACAGCTTCCGGAGCCCGCAGCAAAGGGCGAAATGTCGCTGGAGGAGGCAATCGGCAACAGGCGCAGCCGGCGCGCCTTTTCAAACAGGCCTCTCAGTCTCGATCAGGTCTCTCAACTCCTGTGGTCCGCCCAGGGCATTACCGGCGGCCGAGGAGGCAAGCGCGCGGCTCCGTCGGCCGGCGCCACCTATCCGGTTGAGCTCTTCGTCGCCGTTGGCAAGGGGTCGGTTGCCGGGCTGGAAACGGGCATCTATCGTTACGTCCCGTCCCGGCACGTGCTGAGTCGCACGGGAACGGAAGACGTCCGTGCGAAGGTCGCATCCGCCGCGCTGGGACAGCAGTTCCTGGCGGAAGCGCCCGTGGACCTCCTCATCGCCGCCGACTACAAGCGCACCACCACCGCTCGGTACGGCGAGCGCGGAATCCGTTACGTGCACATGGAAATCGGCCACGTCTCCCAGAACATCTACCTGCAGGCGGAGGCTCTCGGCCTTGGCACCGTGGCCGTGGGGGCCTTCCGGGATGAGCGCGTGGCGAAGACCTTCGGGCTGTCCGCCGACCTGGCGCCCCTGTGCCTCATGCCCCTCGGGTATACCCGCTGAGCGGCTGAAGCGCTCTGTCTCTGACCCCGCCCGGCAGGCATCGGGTCGGGACGGCCGCGCCGAGGTAGAGCAGGGCAAGCTGCGAACGGCGTTGCGGCAAGCTCGCCGTATTCTTACAATAGACTCCACACGCCGGGCACGCGCCCTGGTCAGAGAGATAGAAGAGCGCATCCGCGAGCGGTAGGCGAGTGGAAGGCGGCCGTTCGGGAGGACGTAGATGGAACAGAAAAGCGGAATGAGCGGCGCAGAAGTGTTCGGCAGGGGGCAGGAGATCACCTATGACGACTTTGTCATGCTGCCGGGATACATCTCCTTTCCCCTGAGCGAGGTGCAGCTTGAGACGAAGCTTACTAGGCAAATAACTCTCAAACAACCCCTGGCGAGCTCTCCGATGGACACCGTGACGGAGAGCAAGATGGCCATCGCCATGGCGCTGCTGGGTGGAATCGGTTTCATCCACTACAACAACACCATCGAAGACCAACTGGCGGAGGTGCGGCGCACGAAGAAATTCGAGAACGGCTTCATCAGCGATCCCGTCGTGTTGTCCCCCGGGCACAGGATCAGCGACGTTGATCGGGTAAAGGAGAATCACGGCTTCAGCGGTGTGCCGATCACCGAGGACGGGAAACTCGGAAGCAAGCTGGTGGGCATCGTCACGCGCAGAGACATAGACTTCGAGCCGGACCGCAGCAGACGCCTCGATGAGGTGATGAGCACCGACCTGGTCACGGCCCCGCAGGGCATAACGCTCGCCGAGGGCAACCGGATTCTGAAGGAGAGCAAGAAGGGCAAACTGCCCATCGTGGACGTGGAAGGCCGGCTGGTCTCGCTGATGAGCCGCACGGACATGCGCAAGAATCAAGATTTCCCCCTCGCCAGCAAGGGCCCCTCCAAGCAGCTCATGGTCGGCGCCGCCGTGGGCACGCGTGAGGCCGACAGGGAGCGCCTGGAGGCCCTCGCCGAGGCCGGACTCGACGTGGTCGTCTTCGACAGTGCTCAGGGATACTCCTCCTACCAGGTCGAGATGATAAGGTGGGCCCGCAAACAGTTTCCCGACATCCAGATCATCGGCGGCAACGTCGTTACCTGCGAGCAGTGCCGGGGACTCATCGAGGCCGGTGTGGACGCACTTCGGGTGGGGATGGGTTCCGGCTCCATCTGTATTACCCAGGAGACCGTAGCGGTCGGCCGCTCCCAGGCAAGCGCCGTCTACGAATGCGCTCGTGAAGCCGGCCAGCACGACGTCCCGGTGCTGGCGGACGGGGGCATTACCTCGATCGGTCACATCGCCCGGGCCCTCGCCATCGGGGCCTCGACGGCGATGGTAGGTTCGCTGCTCGCCGGCACGGAGGAGGCGCCCGGAGAATACTTCTACGAGGGCGGCGTGCGCCTGAAACGCTACCGGGGAATGGGCTCCCGGGAGGCGATGGAGCAGGGCGGGGACAGGCGCTACCTCACCGAGGACCAGCCCATCAAGGTCGCTCAGGGGGTCAGCGGGGCAGTGGTGGACAAGGGGTCCGTGGTGGATTACGTCCCCTATCTGATGCAGGGGGTCAGGCACGCGATGCAGGACATGGGCTGCCG
>JAUWZH010000223.1 GCA_030615435.1 Candidatus Brocadiaceae bacterium
CTTCGCCATCACGGGGCTGCGGGTGTGATGCTCGGCGATGTGAGTGGTCTTGATCGCCACCACCACCTCGCTCCAGTCCTTGCCCGGGGGCTTGATCAGGAGCTTGCGCCAGGCATCCCCCACATTCCTTTCCTCCGCCAGGGCGCAGGCGAGCCGGTCCACGTTCGTGGCGATCACGTCCTGCCTGACCAGCTTCTCCTGATCGCGCCAACTGATGCGGACACGCCTGTCGGAGGTCATCTGAGCGTCCTCGATGCCGACGACGCGCAGGGGCGAGACGTTCGGGTGCACGCGCTGCCCCGGCTCGAACGCCTCGAGGCGGCGAGGCACGAATATGGCGGGCAGGGCGAACGCCCCCGCCCCGGCGAGCGCCACCTTCAGGAAGTCCCGTCTGGACGGGCCGCGCGGGCTCTCATCATTTCTCACAGTCCGAATCTCCTCGAAAAGGCCCTCCAGGGCGCGGGAGCACGGCGCTACTCCTCCGGCGCGGCGGGCTGCTCCCAGAACGCGTGCGCGTGGTAACTGACTGAGTTCGTGTAGTCCCCGGCCGTGTCGCCCGAGTTGGCGTAGTGCAGCGGGACGCTTTCCACGTGCCGGCAGCCGGCAAGCACCTCGAGCAGCACCGCGATGGGCACCCGCCCGCAGATGGTCGCCCCCGTCCTGTCGCAGTAATCGAGCAGGCCTTTCGCATCGCAATTCTCGACGTGCTCGATCGCCCCGCTGTCGAGTTCTCTGATCCTGGCGGCAAGTTCCCCCCCGCGAACCCCTCGGAAGGGCGTGAATGCGAACCGGGGCCCGTAGTGCGTGAAGTCGCTGCTGGCCAGGAAGAGCGTCTCCTCGTCGGCGATCTCTCGGAGCGCTCCGGCGAGCTCCCCGAGCGCCTCCTCCCGGAGGTCTCCCACGACGATGGGGAGGATCTTCGGCGGGTCCTCCCACAGCACCTGGATGAAGGGAAGCTGCACCTCCAGGCTGTGTTCCCGGAGGTGGGCGACGGACTCGCTGACGCAGCGCGGCGATTTCAGCAGCGCATCGCGCGCCTCCACGTCAACGGGAATCTCCCCCAGCGGCGTGCGGTAATGGGTGAAGGGGGGCACGCTGACCGTGCCCGAGAGGCGCACGTAGTGGCTGGGACCGAGCAGCACGACACGGGACGGTCTGGGATGGTCCGCCAGGAGCTTGTAGGCGTAGGCTGCGGTCTGGCCGCTGTAGGGATAGCCTGCATGCGGCACGATGAGCGCGCGGGGCCGGCGGTCGCGAAATCGCGCGGGCACGCGGGGTTGGGCTCTCATCAGAAAACCGCTGATCGTGCGGCGAAGCTCGGCCGGCTCGCCCGGGTAGAAGGCCCCGGCCACGGCCGCCTTGCGCACGCGCACTGCCCGATCTTTTCCTTCCGCCGCAAGGGGCCCCGCCGCTCGACCCGAGAGCAGCATGCACAGAACCGCCCCCAGGCCCAACACTGCGGCCGCGCACCAGGCCGCCAGCGGCAGAATCGCACGTCCGGTCCGTCGGCTTTGCGGGGTTCCGCCCATTGCGCTCCTGCCCTGGCTCACGGACTTGTCGCGCCGGCCTTCCGGCGTCGCCCGAACGTCGAGACCTTCTTGCGAAAACCCTTACAACTCCATGAAGTAGAACACCTGCCGCCCGATCTCCTCGAAGCCCACCGAGGGGTAGAACCTCAGCCCCTTCTCGTTTTGCTCGAGGGTCTCGATGCGCGCATAGCGCATGCCCTGCCCTCGGAAGTGGTCGAGGGCGGCGCGCATCAGGGCTTTGCCTATGCCCCTCCCCTGGAACTCGGGCGCGACGGCCATGTTGGCCACGTGCCCGACCGAGCGACTGCCGTAAAGGCGGCTGCAGATGAACCCCACCACCTCTCCGCCCACAAGGGCAACGAAGGTGCACGAAGTGCTGCTGGAGAGGTCATAGGCGACGGAATCCTTCTTGTGCTCCTGCCACCGCCCGCCCACGCGTCCGAACCGTTTCTCGATGTTCTCGTCGAGGCAGAGCCCTGCGAAGCTCTCGGCGGCGATGCGGAGCACGGCCCGCCTGTCGCCGCCCTTGTATCTTCGAACCTCGACCGCCGCGCTCTGTCCGCCCGATTCCTCGCGGCCTCCGCCCTGCGGGCGGCGAGGCTGCCTGCGAAAAACACCACGGATTTTCTTTCCGAGCGTCACCGCTGTAATGCCCGCTCCGTTAGGCTGCGAGAGCCGGTCCCCAGGCCGCCTCCCCCGCTGTGCGCCATCTGTCGGCCTGAACATAGATAGCTTATTGCCGCAGGGCGAGGCAGTCAAAGGGATAGCGCGGCCGCTGCGAATCTTCCCCGAAACGAAAAAACAGGTGAACTTTTCGTCGCCTCGGGAGTCTAATATGACGAGGTAGTGTATACTGAGGTGAGGAGGCATGGGGGAACCCGCGCCCCGGCAGCTCGCGCGGGACGGGATCCCGTGCTTCGGACAGGATCGGATTGGGGAAGGGAGGCCGACTATGGAGAAGCGAGTCTTGCGACTTCTGATGACGGGACTGGTCGCTGCGCTGCTGATGGGGCCGGCGGCCGTGGGGCAGCCGATAGAGGCTGAGAGCCGCGTGAAGGCGGTGACCCTCTATCGGGATCAGGCCCTCGTGACGCGTCTGGTCCGGGCCGAGGTGCCCGGCGGGCTGAGCGAACTCGTGGTGGGGGACCTCCCGCCGCAGCTCGTGCCCGACAGCCTGTTCGCCGGCGCCGAGGGCCGCACGCAGGTGCGCGCCGTGCGGTTCCGCACACGGGCGGTGAAGGAAGAGCCGCGGGAGGAGATACGGCGCCTCGAACAGCAGATCGAGGCCCTCAAGAAGGCGCTGCGCCGCAACGAGGCCATGCGCGCCCTGGTGCAGGAGCGCAGGGCGTACCTGAGCAAGCTGGAACAGTTCACCGCACCCACCGCGCAGGTGGAGCTGACCAAGGGCGTTCTCAACGCCGAAACGCTCGAGACGCTCACCCTGTTCATCTTCGGGCAGCGGGCGGACCTGACCGAGAAGATGCTGAAACTCGAAGATGAGAAGGGGGAACTGAGCAAACAGATCAGCCTGCTCCAACGCGAGAAGGCGCAACTCACGGCGGGCACCACGCGCACCCTGCGCGAGGCCGTCCTGTTCGTGGACAGGCCGAAGGCGGGCCCCGTCGAACTGCGATTGAGCTACCTGGTGAACCGGGCAGGCTGGGAACCCGCCTACAACCTGCGGGCAGGCGAGGACGCCGCCAGGGTGACGGTCGAATACAACGCCACCGTCCACCAGATGAGCGGCGAGGACTGGCACGACGTGGATCTAACCCTCTCGACGGCCTCCCCCACCTTAATGGCGAAGGGGCCGGACCTGGCGCCGTTCTGGGTCGCCCTCGGCTCCGCCCGCCCGGCTGAGCGACAGCTTGAACAGAAGGCTCAAGCATTCAGAAAAAAACTGGCAGTCAGCCAGCGGGCGCAGCAGAAGGCCACCCAGGTGGATCAGGAGATGCAGGCCACTGTGGCCATGAACTATATAGCCTTGGACATGCAGGTTCTGGAACTTGCGGCTTCAGGAAGCGAGCTGCGCAGGCTGCGCCGGCTGGAAGCAGCCCCGACCGAGGGCTGGGCCGTCACCTATGCGCTGCCCGGGCGCACCAGCCTGGACAGCCGCTCCGACCGCCAGATGGTCCGGATCGCGAGCCTGAAGCTCAAGAGCGAGTTCTACTACGTCGCCACGCCCCTGCTGACCGACTACGTCTACCGGGAGGCGGAGGTGGTCAACCAGAGCGACCTCGCGCTGCTCGAAGGCCCGGCCACCTGCTACCTCGACGGGCGATTCGTGGGGCGCAGCCGCGTGCCGATGGTCGCCCGCGGGCAGAGGTTCCGCACGGGGTTCGGGCTGAATTCGCAGATGCGCGCCGCCCGCGAGCTGATGGACAAGACCGAACAGACGCTCGGCGGCAACCGGCAGCAGAAGTTCCACTACCGCCTCACGATCGAGAACTTCGGGGAGGAACCGGTCGAGGTGCAGCTATACGACCGCATCCCCGAGCCGATGGGCGGGGCGGACATCCGGCTGACCCTCGGCGAGATGAGCGAGGAGCTCAGCGAGGACGCCTCCTACCTGGAGCAAGAGCGCCGCCGAGGCATCCTGAGGTGGGACCTGAAGGTGGCCGGGGAATCGGCCGGGCCGGAGGCCCTCAAGGTCGAATACCGATACACCCTCGAGTTCGACCGCAAGCTCTCGGTGCTCACGCCCGCCGAGGCGGGCAAATCCGGCGAGATCAAGAAACAATTCGACCAGTTCCAGGAGAGGCGCATGCGGGCGTACTGAGCCCGAAGGGTTTGCAGCCCAGCCCCCGCCTGGCTGCGGGCATTTTGGGAAGGCCCCGCATGCGTGCCGTCGCCCCCGCGCCCATGTGTGAGGCGCGTGCCGGCGGCAGACGTACCCGTGCGGTGACCCCGTTCGAGCAACCCTACCCGGTCACCGCACGGGCTGCTTGGCCCCTCGCGCTCCAGGGTTTCCTTCAGCAGCTCGACGAGCTCCCGCAGCTCCGGCCGCCCGAACCATTTCCCCAGGCGGCAGACCGCCGCAGCGAACAGCGCCAAAGGGCGACTTTGTCCTTGCGGGGCCTTATCGCCCGTGCTACGATGCCGGCACACGATGCGGGCCTCTGATGCCGTGGAATGCGGTTGCCAATGCCGATCGGCGCGGCGTGTGCGGTGCTCAATTGGAGAACTTGCCGTGAGGAGCCG
>JAUWZH010000148.1 GCA_030615435.1 Candidatus Brocadiaceae bacterium
GCTGCTGGCACGGAGTTAGCCATGGCTTCCTTTGGGGTCTTTGTCAGCCGCAGGACTAACCCTGCGGGTTTCCTAGCCCCTGACAGGAGTTTACAACCCGAAGGCCTTCTTCCTCCACGCAGCGTCGCTCCGTCAGGCTTGCGCCCATTGCGGAAAATTCCCTACTGCAGCGCCCCGTGGGGCTCTGGACAGTGTCTCAGTTCCAGTGTGGCCGGTCGCGCTCTCACGCCGGCTACCCATCATCGCCTTGGTAGGCCGTTACCCCACCAACAAGCTAATGGGACATGAGCCCCTCTTCCGGCAGCGCCGTGAGGCGAACCTCACAGCCCGTTTCAAGCCGCAGGCTACGTGCTTACGAATAAGAACGTGCCCGCGTCTCTTCATGTGGTATTAGCGGCACTTTCGCCGATGGGTCCCCGAAGGGACCGCCGTTATCCCACTCCGGAAGGCAGGTTACCCATGCGTTACTCACCCTTTCGCCGGTCTACTCCCCCGCCGAAGCGGGGTTTCTCCCTCGACTTGCATGTATAAGGCACGCTGCCAGCGTTCGATCTGAGCCAGTATCATGCTCTCCAAAAAGGCATGGCTGCGCTCCCACGCTCGTAAGCCGGCGTGGGTGCGCCTCGTCGTGGCTCTGTAACACAGCACCTGCCGGTGCTGCAACCGCCGCAAGCAAAATGCCGGGGTACTTCGCTTTCCGTCTCCTGTTTGTCAAAGAGCAAACCTCTCCCAACGATCCCGTATTATACCGTACTGCAGCCCTTTGTCAAGAGCGCACCGAACATTTTCCCACATTTCCCCCTTCGCTTGCCCCGCCTGCCTGACGGAACCCGACCGCCAGGCTCGCCTTAGGCGCGAACGGCACATCTTCCACGGAAGTCGCCTTCATTCCTCTACCATTTCGGCAGCTTCTCCGCGTTACTCGCCCAGCACGCGGAGGTCGGTGATCAAGACCGTGCACGGCTCTTCGTAATAGAGCAGCACGAACAGCGCCCGGACGCGCCCTCCCAGAGCCGAGTTGTGCTCCCATCGGGGCGCCGTCTTGTAGTCCCTGCTGGTGAGGGAGAACGTCACAGGTGCGCCCGTGCCGGCCTCGAGCTTCTTGCGGACAGACTCGAAGTAGGCGTTGCTCAACCAGCCGATAGCCATGGCCGCCGCCGGAGGCTCAGGCCCTCCCTTCGCCCGGACGTGCAAAGACAGCACGGCGAACGACGACAGGTCCACCGGAGACGGCAAGCTCAGCATCGCGCCGGCCTTATCGCGACCGCCCGCTTTGCACTCGATGGCAAGAGCATTCACCCCTGCTAGATTCGCCAGGGAGACATCGCAATCGTTGGCGTTCTCCCAGGCGATGGGTTTCCAGCGAAGGGCCCCCTCGAAATCGTCGAGCACCAGCTCACGCCACTGCCGGGCCGCAGTGGGTTCGCCGGCCGGCTCTTCGCGCGCGTCCGGGACAACTGACCCTTCTTGCACGCCCCTGTTTTGGATTTGCTCCCGGCCAGTTCTGATCTCGGGGATGGGTCGCAAATCACCCCACTTCCCTTCGGCAAACGGACTTGCGGCATCCGCATCCCACTTCAGACGTTCCGCCTCGCTGCTGTGCGGCTGCTCCGGCGGTTCTACACCAACATGCGTGACCTGCGGCGACACGGCGTTTTTCGCAGTCAGGCTGACCGCACCTGCTTCGGGCCGACCGCTCTCCCCCTGCGGACCGCTCTCAGAAGGAGCGCAGCCGTTCAACAGCAGCGCCACGCAGATCGCAGCCCCCAGCACCGGGACGAACCCATTCTCCATGGCCTTCATCTCGAAGATTTCCCCCCACTCCAGGCGCGAACAAGAAGCGCACTCTCGCACAGGTTGAAGTGACTTCCCGCCACGCCGACCGCAATTCGCATCGTCGCTCCCTTCCTATGGGGAGATGACGCTGAGAATCTGCTCCTCCGCCAGCGCTCCGCAGCGAAGCATCTCCACTGCGGCCCCTTTCACGCGCACCACCGTGGAGGGCGCGCCGATGCGCACCTGCCCTCCGTCCAGCACGGCGGCGATCTGCCCGTCAAAGACCGCCAGGACCTCCGCTGCGTTCCTGGCGGGAGGCTTGCCGCTGAGGTTGGCGCTGGGGGCTGCCACCGGCACGCCCGCGGCGCGCAGCATCCGCCGCGTCGGCCCGCAGTCAGGGCATCGCAATGCTACCTCTCCTGCCCGGCCGTCCGGCACAACCAGCGTGAGGGGACCGGGCCAGAACGCCTCGGCGAGCGCAGCGGCCGGGGCGCTCAGCGGCGGGGCATAGCGCCGGCAGTGGTGCGGGTCGGCGATGAGGATGGTGAACTTCTTCTCTGGCGGCCGGTTCTTGACCGCGCAGAGGGCCTGCACGGCGGCGGGGTCGTCGGCGCGCGCGCCGAGCCCGTACACCGTCTCCGTGGGGAAAGCCACGAGCCGGCCCTGCCGCAGCAACTCGCCCGCCGCGCGGATGTCATCGGCCCGGCCGGCCTTCAACATCCGGGTGACCATGGGTGCCTCACTCGCCCCCCGTTTCGCCTTTGATATCCTCGCTGGTGATGTTGCACTTGCGCATGAGTCGGTGGAAGCTCTCGCGCTCGATGCCGGCGTACTGTGCGGCTCTGGTCACGTTGCCCCCACATTCCCTCAGAACACCGAGCAGGTATTCCCTTTGGCACTGCGCCGTCATGCGCTGCATGGCCTCGCGATAAGGCAACTCCAGCGGAGCCTGGCTGCGCTGCGGAGGTTGCTCTCCAGGGCCGCCGAGGCTGAAAAGGTCGTCCGAGAGCCTCCTGTCGTCCTCGCAGAGAATGACGGCACGCTCGATTGCGTTGCGCAGCTCGCGCACGTTGCCAGGCCAACTGTAACTCAGAAGCTTCTCCATCGCCCTGGGCTCGATGATGTAATGACCCGCATCCTCTCCTGCGAACTCGCGCAGGAAATGCCTGGCCAGCAGCGCTTTGTCCCCCCTGCGCTCCCGCAAGGGCGGCAGGAGGATGGGGAAAACGTTGATGCGGAAGAACAGGTCCTCGCGGAAGCTGCCTTCCTCCAGTGCGCGCCGAATGTCACGATTGGTCGAAGCGATGATCCTCACGTCCACCGGCCGGTTGACGGTATCCCCGACCCTGCGCACCTCTTTTTCCTGGAGGGCTCGATTTATCTTGGCCTGCATTTCGAGGGCCAGCTCGGTGATCTCGTCAAGCAGCAGAGTTCCGCCGTCGGCCTCTTCGAAAAGGCCGGGCTTGTCGCGGGTGGCGCCGCTGAAAGCCCCCTTCACGTGGCCGAACAGTTCGCTCTCGATAAGCTCTTTCGGCATGGCGGCGCAGTTTATGGCCACGAACCGGTTATCGCTGCGCGGGCCGGAGTAGTGAATCGCGCGGGCGACCAGTTCCTTGCCCGTGCCGCTCTCGCCCATCAGCAGGACGGTGGCATCGGAGGCGCTGGCTTTTCGCGCCAACCCGAAGACGCGCTCCATCGGCTCACTCTCGCCGATGATGTTCGGGAAGGCGAACCTGCCCTCCACCTCCTGCTGGAGGATGGCGGTGCGCTCGCGCAGGCTCTTGCGCTCCAGCGCCCTCTCCAGCGTCACCACCATCTCATCAGGATCGAAGGGCTTCAGCACGTAGTCGTAAGCCCCGCACTTGAGGGCCCCCACCGCCTGCTCAACCTCGCCGTAGGCGGTCATCAGGACCACCTCTGCATCCGGGCTCTGCTTCTTGACCGCCCGCAGCACGTCCATTCCACTGACGTGCGGCATGCGGACGTCAGTAACCACCAGGTCCGTGGGGGCCCGCCGGAACATTCGCAGGCCCTCCTCTCCGCTGCCGGACGTGAACACCTCGAACCGGGGCTCCAGCAGGTTTCTCATCATCTTGAGCATATTTCCCCGGTCGTCTATGACAAGGACGCTTGCTTTCTTCTTCTTTGTCGTCTCGGCACTCATGGTTCAGATGCGGGGGCCTTCGGAGTTCCTCCTCCGCTCACAGGGCAGCATCCGGCAGGCCCCACACGTCAACCCCTCCGCGCAGCCTGCCACGGCTCCCTCCCGTCGGATTCCAACCTGTTGACTCTGACTCACACCCCTCTATATAATCGTGCTTTCCCGGTGTTGATTGTACGCGATTCGGCTCGTGATTTACAGGACAAGTGGACGGAGGGCGTGCAAGTGCTCCGGTCGGACGTCTTGCCGGCCTTGGCCCGGGACCCACAGTGAGTGTGCCCGGAGGTCTGCCGCGTGAGGGCGGTCGTGCAGAGAGTCGTCGAGGCCTCGGTCGGCGTGGAGGGGAAACAGGTCGCCAGCATCGGCCGCGGCCTGGTTGTCCTGGTCGGAGTGGGAGTCGGAGACAACGAACAGGACGCCGAGTACCTCGCGGGCAAGGTCGCCGGGCTCCGTATCTTCGAGGACCGGCAGGGAAAAATGAACCTGTCTGTCGAGAATGTCGGCGGTTCTGTCCTCGTCGTCTCGCAGTTCACGCTCTACGGTGATTGCCGCAAGGGAAAGCGGCCATCCTTCAAGGCGGCTGCCGGGCCGAAGAAGGCCGAGGCGCTGTATTTGAAGTTCGCCGGCGAACTCCGCGCTCGCGGCCTTGCGGTTCAGACCGGGCGCTTCCGGACACTCATGCAGGTCTCCCTGGTGAACGACGGACCGGTTACGCTGTTGCTGGACAGTTCGAGGGGCTTTTAGAGCTGCGTCTCCTTCAGAACGGGGCGGATGCATGAAAGCACTATATTGCGTGCTTGTCGCGTCCGTGGTGATGATTCTTGCGGGTTGCGGTTCCGTGCAGAAACCCGGCGCGCGCGCCGGTGTGGAAGCGCTGTCCCTTGCGCCCTGGAGGATCGAAGCCGAGGCGGACGCCGATCCAGACGATCATCGGCCTGCTGAACTGCACCGCCCTGTGCTGCTGATGCACAGTACGCCTCCCCGCTATGAGTTGACTCGCAGCCCCGAGCATCCGAACGCCACGGGCAAGCTCGACGTCCCGCTGGGGCGCCGGTGGAAACACATTGTCATTCACCACAGCTTCACGGAGTCCGGCAACGAGGAGATCTTTGACAATTACCATCGGAACCACAACGGCTGGCTCGGCGTGGGATATCACTTCGTCATCGGCAACGGATACGGCAGCGACGACGGAGCGATTGAGGTCACGTTCCGTTGGGAAAAGCAACTCCAGGGCGCACACGCAGGCGTCAGGGAATACAACGAGCATGGGATCGGCATCTGTCTGGTCGGGAATTTCGAGCACGGCCATCCCACGCAGAAGCAGATGGCCTCCCTGGTGGCGCTGGTGAACTACCTGCAGGAACGCTGCCACATCCCCACCTCCCACGTGCTGCTGCACAGACACATCAAGAACACCGCCTGTCCGGGCAAGAACTTCCCGTTCTACCGGTTCATTTCACTGATGCCCCACTGATCCCGTTTCCAATCTGCGGTTTGCGGTTTCGGTCGGGATCTCGCCGCACAGGGAACCCAGAGCACGCATGGAAAGAACACACCCGTCCGTGCGGCGGACGCGCGAGAACTACCCGAGGATTTCCCGCAGGGCGGCAGAGAACTCCTCGGCGCTGCCGAAACGCTCGTCCGGATCCTTCGCAGCCGCCTTCTGGATCGCCAGGGTGATCAGAACGGGCACTTCCGGGACGGCTGTGCGGGGGTCGGGAGCAGGAACGTGCAGGTGGCTGTAAAGCAGGCTCAGCGCGTTTTCACCCTCGAAGGGAAGTCTGGCAGTCAAGAGGTAGTAGCCGACCAGCGCCGTGGAATACAGGTCCGTCCACGGCCCCACCTCCCTTCCGGTCCACTGCTCGGGGGCCATGAAGTGAGGGGAACCCACCAGTGATGCCGTCGTGGTCGCGCCGGTAGTATCGCGCAGCAGCTTCGAGAGGCCGAAATCCGCGAGCCTCACGCGCCCCTCGCTGTCAAGCAGAATGTTGCCGGGCTTCATGTCACGGTGGATAACCCCCTGGGCGTGGCTCGCGCCGAGGGCAGAGAGGCTCTGGAGCAGGTACCGGCATGCCCGTGGCCATGGCACCGGCCCGCGCTCGGCCACCAGATTCTTCAGGGACCCGCCCGGCATCAGTTCCATCTCGACGTAAGGCACTCCCTCGCCAAAGCCCACATCCCACACCGGAACGATGTGAGGATGCTCGATGTAGGTGGCGAACCGCACCTCACGCAGGAGTTTGCGGAAGGCATCGTTTCTGGATTCCAGGGGGTGGAACTCCAGGAGCTTGAGGGCCACGGTCCGTCGGTCTTTCAGGTTCTGCGCCTCGTATACCTTGCCGAACCCTCCGGAGCCGATGAGCCTGAGGAGCTCGAAGTGGGCGAATCGGATTGTCCTGCGGGGTGCCTCATAGGGAAGAGGCGCCTCGGCCGCCACGCGCGTTCCCGGGTACCTCCACGCCGCCAGCACGGTTGCGTTGCGGGGAATCACGAGGGGCGCATCGCAGACCGGACAGGTCTCGCCGGGGTCCAGTTGGTGCGTGTGCACCCTGAGTGCGGCGCCACATTCGGCGCACCGAACCGGCACGAACATGCATCGGGCGGCAATGCCACCGAGCGCCCCCCCAGCGTGGCCAGTCCGCTCCTTGAGGAGGCGCTGGAGGGCCATCTGGTCGTCGGGCGCTTGCAAGTGC